>JBJXHA010000573.1:0-6632 GCA_046160275.1 Bacteroidia bacterium
TTTATGGAAATTTTAGGCGCTGCTTTATGTCATAATCCTAGATATTTCAAAAACTCATTTTTCGTATCTTCTTCTAAGAATTTGCCTGAATACGCGGAGGTTACGGTTTTGCTGCTTGTATCTTTTACGCCTCTTGACGAAACGCACAAATGATAAGCATCTAACAAAACGGCAACGTCTTCTGTACCCAGCATTTTTTTCAATTCTTCCAAAATTTGCATAGTCAAACGCTCTTGTACTTGGGGGCGATGCGCAAAATACTGCACAATGCGGTTTAATTTCGACAACCCGATAACTTTTCCATTAGAAATGTAAGCTACATGGGCTTTGCCAAAAATCGGTACAAAATGATGCTCGCAGTTAGAATAAAAGGTAATGTCCTTTTCTACTAACATTTGATTGTATTGATATTTATTTTCAAATAATTTTGTACTAGGTTTATTTTCAGGGTTTAAGCCTTGAAAAATTTCCTTCACATACATTTTTGCCACGCGTTGCGGCGTGCCACTCAAACTATCATCAGTCAAATCTAGCCCCAAAATATGCATAATTTCACGGAAATGATGAGCGATTTTCACCATTTTTTCCTCATCACCCATATCAAAGGCATCGGCACGAAGCGGCGTATCGAAGGAGGTCGCAACATGATTGTCACCCATCTCTTCTTGTTCCTCAATTTGCTGGATATTCAACGAAGTTCCGTTCTGTTTCATATAATTGAATCGTTAAAGCTAAATTTGTATCAATTTGTTCTCGCAAAATCTCCCAAATTACTCGCGCAATATTTTCCGCAGTTGGATTTAGTTGCTGGAATTCCGGTGTATCCAAATTTAAGTTTTTATGGTCAAATTTTTGAATAATGTGCAATTCTATCAAATCCATTAACACTTTCATGTCCATTACATAGCCCGTTTCTGCATCTATTTCCCCCACGACCTTTACTACTAAATCATAATTATGTCCATGATAATTAGGATTGTTGCATTTCCCAAAAACCTGCCGATTTTTTTCGTCTGTCCAATTGGGATTATGTAAGCGATGTGCTGCATTAAAATGCGCTTTTCGATAAATTGCTGTTTTCATGAAAACAAAATGTTTAGCCTTAAACGAGAGAATGATTGTTTTGTTATGAAATATTAGGTTTGTATGATTTCGTGGCTAGAAGCAGCCGTCTAATAAGGCGTAGTAGAAAGAGGAATTTAGGCAGAATAAACGATTTCATAGAGTTCTACGTTAATTTCCTCAATTACGTCCTCTGCTAATAAGCTCAAACTTGCTTGTTCGGCTTGGCAAGTTTTTTCTAGCAAAGCGAAATCGCCACAAGTTGAAGAGAAGCCCAAAAATAGCCGTCCATCTTTCTTCAAAAATCGCTTTGCATCTGCCACATAGCGAGCTATTCCTTCTTCATAATTGCCTAATACACTCTTTGCAAGGACAGAAATCGTAGCAACATCATGGTAAACAAAAGGTGTATTCCAAAAAATGACATCGAATTGCTGGGCAAAACGCTCCTCAAATTCGTCAAAAATATTGGAAACAAAGCAGGTAAATTTGTCTTCTAACTCATGCAATAACGCATTGATTTTCACATTTTTTACCGCATCAGGGTTGATGTCTGTTGCCACAATTTGCGCAAAACCCTGCATTGCTGCATGAATTGAAATTAGCCCTGTACCACAACCAATTTCCAAAAAATGCCCGCCCTCCACAATCGGCAGGTTGTTGCAAAAGAAAAAAGAATCTTGATAAATAATGGGCGAAAAAACATTATTCATGCCTAAAAACGTTTTTCCGCGAAACTCAAAAGGATAAAAGGCAGGTAATTCCTGATTTCTTTTTACATTTTCGAAGGCGGATTCGACATATAAACTCATAGTGAGAAAGGATTAAAAACGGCTTAATTTTCGACAAAAGTAAACACTCCCCGTTAATTTCCCAAATAAAAAGTCCTTGCTTGCACAGAAAGGCGAGAGAAATGGGAAGGAAATCTTACTATTTTTACTACTTGTAGAGAACATTTCCTTGCTTCTTTGTTTAAAACAAAAAATGAGGTTAAATATGGCAACATTTCAGGCAGATGTCATCGTAATTGGAAGCGGTTTTGCGGGACTTACTACGGCAAGTCTTTGTGCAAACGAGGGAAAAAAGGTCATTGTGTTAGAAAAAAACTGGCTACCCGGCGGTTGTTCGAGTTCCTATCCGCGCAAACATTATATTTTTGAAAGTGGCGCAACGACTTTGGTAGGTTTAGATGAAAATATGTCTTTGCGTTATTTGTTAGATACCTTAAAAATTGAAATCCCTGCGGTTCAACTCGCAACACCCATGCAGGTACATTTGGCAGACAATACCATTATTACGCGCTACCAACCTATTAATCAATGGATTGAAGAGGCGGAGCGTGTATTTGGCAAGAAAAACCAACGCGCTTTCTGGGAGCATTGTTATCAAATTAGCCAAGCAGTTTGGAAAATTTCTTTGCAACAAAAAGCCTTTCCTCCTTCTTCTTTTTCCGATTTGATGGATATGGCGGTTTCTTTTCGTCCTTTTCAGCTCAAATATCTTCCTTTTGCTTTTCAATCTATGAAGAAAATGTTGCAGAAGTTTGATTTACTTGAAAATGAGCGTTTTATACAATTCATAGACGAACAACTGCTGATCACTGCCCAAAATACACATTCCGAAGTGAACGCACTTTTTGGGGCAACCGCTTTGTGTTATACCAATTATGGTAATTATTATGTCAATGGCGGTTTGCTCAACCTTGTACAGCCATTTGTGGATTTTATTCAGGCAAAAGGAGGGGAAGTGAAATTAAGGGAAGGCGTAGAAAAAGTGATTACGGAAAAGGCTAACTATCAAGTATTTACCAAAGAAAACTGTTACCTCGCACCGCAAGTAGTTTCTGCCATTCCTATCAATGATACGCTGCCTTTGTTTGCAGAAAATACCGACATTCAGAAAAAATATGAACCCAAATTACTCAAAAGTGAGCAATTAAATGGGGCTTTTACAATGGGCGCAGTTTTTAAAAAACGCCAACATTTTGACTGTCTGCATCATCAAATTCATTTGGCTTCTCCCCTGCCCTACACCGATTCGGCAAGTATTTTTGTCAGCATTTCTCACCCCGATGACAGGCTGCGTTGCCCTGAAAATGAAGTAGTTATCAACATTTCTACGCACGTTCCTCATCCCAAAAAAACGTTTATCGAAGATAAAACACAAGTAGAAAATGCCATTTTTGATGCCTTAGAAAAGCAAGGTTTGTTTCAGCGTTCCGACCTAATTTTTCATCATAGCTCGACTCCCAAATCTTGGAAAAAATGGACTTCGCGCCAATACGGTTTTGTTGGTGGCTATCCGCAATATTTGCACATTAAGCCTTGGCAAATGTTAGACGCTCGATTAGACGGAAAAGGGGCTTATCTTTGTGGCGATAGTACTTATCCTGGGCAAGGAATCCCAGGTGTATGTTTGAGTGGGATTATTGCGCACCGCAAAATGCAGAGAGATGATGCAACTCAGCGAAGAATACCGTCATTTCAGCGAAAAGGTTAGCAGCACTTCCTAAAAATTGCCTAATTTTGAGGCAATGACTTCTCTTCACCACATATTAGCCAAAATTCCTGTGAGTTATCGTAAATTATGGATATATTTTATGATAGCTGAATTTTGCGTGCAGATGATTTTTTATGGCTATATTAATTATGTGAGCAATCCAAATACTTCTTCTTTACAATATCACCTCCTCACTTTCTTTTTTCAAGCCCTTACGGTTCCCCTCATTTGGTGGGTAACTTATTTGACAATTCAATGGAAATGGGTAGCGCAAATTCTTTTTCAGCTTCTTTTTTGCCTTGTTTTTCAAATCATTTGGCTGACAAGTATCCAACAATTTATCCAAAAAGCGGATATTTTTTGGCAAAATATGCTGTTTAGCATTTTTGAATTACCAACGGCAAAAGCCTACTCAGAAGACATGAAGTTGATGTATTACTATCTCATTCGGCACACCTATAAATTGATATGGATATATGCCGCTTATTTTTTCGAACAATTAAAGGAAGAAGAAGAGAAAAAACGCGCTTTGTTGCTCGAAAACAAGCGATTAGCACTTGAAAATTGGAAGTTTAGAATTAATCCCGATTTTTATTTTTCCACTTTGCACACAATCCAATATTTTGAGCAAGCAAAACATCCAAAAACGCCAAACCTAATTTTGTCCTTGGCAAATTTAATGGAATACATCATTTATAATACCCAAAATGCCCGAATTTTCATTGAAAAAGAATTTGATTTCTTGCAAAATTTGATGGAAACACTCAAAATTCAGGTGCGAAAGGAGAGCAATATTCAATATCATTTTAGCAATGAAGGATTTACGCAAAAAGTAAGTTGCTTTTTATTGGGTAAAATTCCAAACTTCTTCTTATTTGAAATCAAAACAGAAAAACCTATTGATTTTCAACTAGATATAAAAGCAAATAAAATGCAAATGATACAAATTGACTGCCTTTATCGCACCACAAATTTACCTTTAACAGAAATTCAAGCATTTTTGACACGCTTTGAAGCCTTGTTAAAAGCAGATTATCCTCAAAATTATCATTTTTCGCAGCAAATTACAGAACAAACTTTTCACTTTTCATTAGAAATTCAATGCTAAATATTCCTTCTTTTTATTTTGATAAGGAAAAACGCCCTTTTTGGGGGCAAGCATACCTCTATTATATGCTATTCGAAATACTTTATAACCTTTTTGTCTTTGCCTTTTATTTTATTTTTTACGGTTGGACTTATCCTTTTCGAAATACGCTCATTATTATTCTCATTTACATTATACTTGCGCCTTTTATACTATCTTATCTTTTTCTTTTTGAATTAAAAAAGCTTCATTTACAAGCATTTGCGATGTTTACAGGCTTACTAGGTTATTTGTTTTTGCAATACAACTTATTACATTTATGCAATGGATTTCTAAGTTGGCTTTGGCATTTTAACCTAGATACTTGGGCGCAACCCTACCTTTTGGCACTTAAAACCCTTGCTAATTCGTTGTGGTTTGATGTTATTAAAACGTTATTGGTTATAGGAAGTTGCTATTTGTTGCGTTTGTATGTGGAATTGAAAGAAACGGAAAAGAAGAAACAGGAACTTGTTAAGTTAAATCAAGAATTACAACTTGGCTTAATTCAACAGCAACTCAATCCCCATTTTTATTTTAATACGCTCAATAATTTATATGGCTTGGCGATGACTCATTCCCAAAAAACGGCACAAGGATTAGCAAAATTAGAAACCCTTATGCACTATATTTTGGAAGATTGTAATGAGGAATATGTGTTTTTAAGCAAAGAAATTGCTTTTATTCAAAGCTATATTGAGTTAGAAAAGTTGCGATATAGCGAAAAAGTAAAAATTGATTGGCAATATAAAGGCAATATGGAGGGCAAAAAAATGATTCCCATGCTGCTCATTCAATTGGTGGAAAATGGTTTTAAGCACGGACTTTCGGACAAAGATAAGCAAAGTTGGCTAGAAATTCACTTAGAAGTGAAGGAAAATTGGTTATTTTTTAGTACAAAAAATAGTCTAAGTTCTTCTTTTTCAAGCCCTAAAGGTGGCATAGGTTTGTCTTCTTTGAAAAAAAGGTTAACGGTTTTGCAAGAAAATGAGTATGAATTATTGGTGAAAGAAAAGGATAATACCTTTGAAGTGAATTTACGTTTGTTGCTTTCCGCTTAGATTTCCTAAAAATAGAATATGATGGACAGATACGAAGAAACATTCCAAACTTGGAATAAAATTGCCGAATTATATGAAACTAAGTTTATGGACTTAGATTTATATAATGATAGTTATGATTACATTTGCCATTCGCTTGCTGTTATCAACTCAAAAATATTAGAGATAGGTTGCGGTCCTGGCAATATCACAAAATATCTACTCAACCAACGACCAGATTTTGATATTCTGGGCATTGATGTAGCTCCCAATATGATTGAACTTGCCCAAAAAAATAATCCGACTGCGCGTTTTGCGGTCATGGATTGCAGGCAAATTGAGGAAATTCAAACTCAATTTGAGGGCATTGTTTGTGGCTTTTGTTTGCCTTATTTATCGCAAAACGACAGTTTAACATTCATTTCAGATTGTTCTAATTTATTGAAAGCGAAGGGTTTGCTCTATGTTAGTTTTGTGGAAGGAGAGCCAAGCAACTCCGCCTTTCAAGTTGGCAGCAGCGGCGAGAGAAGTTATTTCTATTTTCATCGCCTAAACGACCTAAAAATAGTACTTTTGCAAAATGGCTTTGAGGAAATTGAGGTATTTAAGGTGAAATATAAAAGAACGGAAACCGAAATTGAGGTGCATACGATTTTGGTAGCAAAGAAACGATGAAGAAAGTTACCTCAACATTATCTCAAAACTGGAAGCGCAAGGCGGAGATGCTGCCTTAATTGCCTTAGAAATGCAGAAAAGAAAAGAGGAACTATTTCCAATTGGTAGTCCTTCGAATGTAATGCTCACTAAAACCTGTAGCGGCTGCTTTAGCTGCCGCAGAAGCGCAAAAACGAAGTTTTTGCAAGTTATCGGGCAGCTAAAGCAGCCCGTACAGCATTACATTTGTA
>JBJXHA010000574.1:0-14744 GCA_046160275.1 Bacteroidia bacterium
ATTTGTTTTTTTAGGTATCCAAAATATTTATATTTCTATGGCATTTAAAGTTCCCTCAAAAAGGAATATTTATAAGGCAAAACTTTATAAAGTAGATATAATAGATAAAAATTCTGATATTATTCTATTTTCTTTTAAATACAAAGAAGCAACAGAAGAAGAGAAAGAAATATCTCAAGTTGAATATGAAAAAGAAGTACAAGAATATGAAAACAAATTGAAAGAAGTCAAATCGAATTCCACAGATATTTTTTCAATGACAAATATTTTGTTTCGCCCAAGTGAAAACCCTTTGGTTAGCTTTGTTGATTGGGAAATTAATAATGAAATATTGATAAAGTACTTAACTAAATTAAAAGATTTACACAAAATTTTAGATAATAATTATAGTGAAGACAAACTTTTGAAATTAGATAAAGATTATAAAAAACATGGATTTTCATTTTCTATATTCATAAATTCATTTAAAAATAAATTAAATATTGAAACATGGGAGAAATTTTTAAATAAAAAATCAACCGAATCTAGTATTATCAAAGGTTCAGTAAAAATAGGTGAATATGATTTCCAGTCTGATGAGCCATTTGATGGTTATATGTCGGTTGAATATGTGTTTTATTCTAAAATATTAGAAATTATAAAGGATAAATTAAAATGGCAAGATTTAGAAAAAGATGAAAAATGGGATTATTCTGTCCTTCAAAACGCATTTCAAAGTCAATGGAAATATTTAGTAAATAAGTTATCATCAATTAATTATTTATCAAATATTAGAGAAGATAATACAAGAATATATAATGCGACGAATAATACACCTTTCTTAAAATTATTAAAAGAGTACTACGAATTAGAAGTGCCAGATAATCAATTTTTGAATAAATATTTAAAAGCTTTTGAAATTGGCAAAGAAATAAAAATTGAGTATTTACATAATTATCAATTAATCAATGTTTCAATTATAACAATGAATGACTCAAAACTTGAGTTAGTGGACTTTGGTTATGGTATTAAGCAATTAATCATCATTTTAATTCAAATTAGTGTTCTTTCAGAAAAAAATAAAAGATTAATCGAAAGCTATGACAATGGTGGGGATTATGCCTATTATTATTACGAACCATGTACTTTACTTATAGAAGAACCAGAAACAAACTTACATCCTAAATGGCAGTCTTTATTAGGTAAATTATTTGTTGAAGCAAATAAAGAATTTAATATTCAGTTAATAATAGAAACACATAGCGAATATCTCATTCGAAAAATTCAAACATTGGTTGCAAAAAATGAAATAAGCAAAGAAGATATTAGAATATTTTATTTGAGAAACCCTCAAAATATTTCGCCTGATAAAAAACAGATTGAAACATTAACTATTGAACAAGATGGTAGTATTGATTATAGTGCATTTGATAAAGGTTTTTTTGACGAAAATGATACTTTGGAATTGAGTTTACTAAATATACAACGGGATACATTTATTAAAGAGTTTGAAGAACTGAAACAGAATAAAGACGATAATGAGAATAAAATAACAGAATTACAGACGAAAATTGATGACTACACTAATAAATTGGATATTGGAGTATATGAACAAATAATCAATCACCGCTTTAATACAACAAAACTATTGCCTTATAGTATTAGATATTTAGTATCTGGGCAATATCTGTTGTCAAATATTAATGTGAGCTGTGATTTTTCACCTGTTATACTTCAATATGGTAGAGCAATAGAAAATGAATTAAAAGAAATTTTTATTGCAATAGGAATTACTGATATAAAAAAATTAATGCTTGGTAAATTCCAAGGTGCTCTTGAAAAATTTAAAACAGGAACAACTATTCAAAGTACATTTAGCAATATTGAGTTAAGTCCATTACCAGCAGAATTAGGGAACAGATTTACAAATCCAACAAGTTTAAAAATTGAATTACTTGATAATATACGCGATATTAGAAATTCTTCGGGACATTCTGGGCAGACTAAAACAAAACCTGAAGCTATTGCTTACATTGATAAAGTGAACGAGTTTTTAGATAAATGGATAGATGAGAAAAAATAGTACACAATTGTTGAATAAATGTGTGTTAGAAATAGGGAAAAAGCAAAAAATACTGAGGGGTTAACACAACTAAACTTTGACTAAAAGAAACCAAACTTGATTTTGACAAGTGAAAAATAAAATAATATTTTTAGACTTGTGAAAGAGTAGGGGAGTAGTTGTTAAAAAACAGGACGTTGAAAAATAAAAAATAAAGACACAGAATCGAGTAGAGCCGCAAGCCCCTTAGGACTTGCGCCCCCTCTCACACCACCGAGCGTACTGACCTAGTACTCGAGTTTGTAGTCCCAAGCAGTTGGTGGCACGCCAGTTAAGGTTGTGGGTTTGTCTAGTTTGATGCTGCCTTCGGCTTTGTTTGCTTTTAATTTGGCTTTGAGCCTTTTACCGCATCTTTGGGCACGATAGGCTAAGGCGCAACGGTCTCGTAATTCTCGAAGAATTACGAAGCCTAGTTCAGAATGAAACGCGGCTTTTTTAAAAGTTCGAAACTTTTTAGAAGACTTCGAACTTTAACTTTTTGTCCTATTTTTAGGAAATGGCATTTTTGCAAAAATGCCATTTCCTAAAAATAGGACAAGCTCTCGCATGACTTCATTTCTTATTGAAATAGCATAGTGTTAGCAGTGTTTTCCTTTTGTTCCCCAAGTCTTAACCATTTCTTCCCAATTTCTTAATATACGCTTAATGTATTCTTCGTAATCTTGCAGAAAATTTGTGAATCAGATGAAAATACTAATCGCTGATGATGAAGAGGATATTTTAGACTTGTTGGAGTATTGCCTTGAAAATGAGGGTTACATGGTGTTTAGGGCGAAAGATGGGCTAGAGGCGTTAAAAATGGCGGAAGAAATTGTGCCTAATTTGATTATTTTAGATGTGATGATGCCCAAGCTTGATGGCATGGAAACCTGTAAATTGTTGCGTGGCATGACCAAACTGCAAGATGCTGTGATTGTGTTTTTGACGGCACGCGCCGAGGAATATTCAGAATTAGCGGGTTTTGAGTCGGGGGCTGATGATTATTTAACGAAACCGATTAAGCCGCGTATTTTGCTTTCGCGTATCAAGGCATTGATGCGCCGCAACTCGGAAGTACCGCAAACAGCTTTGGAGGTAATAAAAGTACAAGATTTAGAAATTGAGCAAGGTTCTTACCTTGTGCGCCGCGAAAAAGAGGAGATTTCTTTGCCAAGAAAGGAATTTGAATTGCTCTATCTATTGGCTTCGCGCCCTGGCAAGGTGTTTAAGCGCGATGATATTTTGGATAAAATTTGGGGAAATGCCTTTGTTACAGACAGAACAATAGACGTTCATATTCGCAAATTGAGAGAAAAACTAGGGGAACAATATATACAAACCGTAAAGGGAGTAGGGTATAAGTTTGTGATGTGAGCGAATTTCGCAACATTTTCTTAACTTTTTCTTAATCTTTCATTCATTTTATCATAACGAATAATCGCGTGTTTTGCACCAAATTATTTTTTAGTAGAATGAAAAATTTTACAGTTGTATTATTTTTGCTCTTTAGCGTAACTTTATTTGCGCAAAATGCTAATATTCAAGTGCTTGTAAAAGATGCACAAAGCAAAGGAAATGTTTCTGGCGCTACCGTAATGTTAGAAAACACAGCATTTGGGGGCTTCACAGACGAAAATGGGCAAGCTACCTTACAAGAGGTGCCTGCTGGGACTTATCGTTTAATTACCATATTAGCTGACTACAATACAGACACGTTGGCAAATGTAGTGCTTACTGCAAATGAAACGAAAAATATCACCGTCAATTTAGCTCCTTTCCAATTAACAGGGGTAGTGGTAACGGCGCAACGTATAACCAATACGGAAATGGCGACCATTCAAGAGGTAAAGCGTAGCGAGCAGGTGATTGTGGCGGTGTCTTCTCAGCAAATTGTTAAAACGCAAGACCGTACGGCTTCTGATGTGGTAAAACGGATTCCTGGAGTAACCATTATGGACGATAAGTTCATCAATGTCAGAGGATTAGCCGAAAGATATAATAGCGTATTATTAAATGAGACCTTTGCCCCAAGTTTAGAATCTGACAAAAAAGCCTTCTCTTTTGACATGATTCCGGGCGGTTTGATTGATAGAATTGTGATTTATAAATCTCCTTCGCCTGAATTGCCCGGCGATTTTTCGGGTGGTGCGGTGAAAATTCACTTGAAAAATTTGCCCGATAGTAACATGGTGCAATTTGGCTATGCTACGAGCTTGAGAGCAGGCACTACCTTCCAAGATTTTTATGCAGCCCAAACGAGTCCTACCGATTTCTTAGGTTTTGACAATGGTTTGAGAAAATTACCTAACACTTTTCCCAATCAAGTAAAATCGAACCTTACGCAAGCGGAAACTTTTCAAGCGGCAAAAGATTTACCGAATAACTGGATTGCAAACAAAAGCCTTGCAATTCCTGACCAAAGAATGAACTTTTTGTTTGGGAGAAGATTCGAGGTGAAAAAAGCGCAAGTTGGAACTTTAACGGCGGTAAATTATTCAAATACAAGTCGTTATTATCGCGCAACGCCTAATACTTTCAACAGTTTTGACAGTACTACGCTAAAAAGTGAGCCTGTTTTTAAATACGAAGATGACAATTATGTAAGAAGTACCAACCTTAACATTTTGCATAATTGGTCGGTAATTTTGTCTGAAAATCATAAATTGGAGTTTAGAAATTTGTTTACACAAATGGCTGATGACCAAACCGTTTTGAGAACTGGCGTAAATTATGATGCGAGAACGGAGGAAAAAAATTACGCCTTTTATTATAAGCAACGTACTTTGTATTTAGGACAATTGCATGGAAATCACTCTTTTAACGAAGACAGAAACACCTTGAAATGGTCATTTGCTTATAGCCAAGTAAATATGCAAGAGCCTGATTTTCGCAGGATTAGAACAAACCGCGATTTAGGCGCGGAGGAAAATGCACCTTTTAATACTTACATTCCGCAATCGGCTTCTGCCTTAGATGCAGGTCGCTTATATACCAATTTGAATGAGCAAGCGATTACAGGGAAATTGGCTTTCGAACATAAATTAGGAAACAAAGAAGATGCCTTGCGCCCAAAATTGAGAGCAGGAATGTATGTTGAGAACAAAGACAGAGTTTTCGCAGCAAGATGGTTGTCTTATAGCCAAATGCCCAACTTTGAGGTAAATTTGTTGCAACAACCTATTAATCAATTACTTTCTGCTGAAAATTTTAATGTAAATGGTTTGACGCTTTCAGAAGGAACAAACGGTACGGATAAATATTCAGCTGCAAATTTCTTAGGGGCAACTTATGTGAGTACTTCTTACCCTATCAACACAAGATGGTCGGTTTCGGGCGGTGTTCGCGGCGAATTTAACAATCAATCTTTGCAAAGCCGCGATTATGGAAATTTGCTTGTAAATTATAACAAGCCCATTTTCAGTGTGTTACCTTCTTTCAACTTGAATTTCATGGCTACGGAAAAACAAACCTTGCGTTTGAGTTATGGAAAAACGGTAAATCGCCCTGAATTTAGAGAACTTGCGCCTTTTGCTTTCTATAATTTTGCCCAAAATGCCGTAATTTATGGAAATCCAGACCTCAACATTGCGAACATTCATAATACCGAGGCAAGATGGGAATTGTATCCAAGTGGCAATGAAATCGTGAGTGTAGGTGCTTTCTTCAAGTATTTCAATAATCCTATCGAAACCTATTTTAGACAAGCTGCGGCTGGGGTAAATAATTTTAGCTTCGACAATGCCGAGTTTTCGACCAGTACGGGAGCTGAAATCGAGGTGCGCAAAAGTTTTGCTTCGATGACCGAAAATGCCTTTTTGCAACGCATTTCTTGGGTAATGAATGCTGCATATATTTATAGCCGCGTGAATTTGGGCGACAAAGCCGTTGGGCAAGCGGATAAACGTCCTTTGATGGGACAATCGCCTTATTTGTTCAATACAGGGCTTTTTTACCAAGATACTGACCACAATTTCCAAGTGAATTTATTATACAATGTTATCGGTAAGCGAATTGTAGTGGTTGGAAATGCCGACATGGGTAACATTTATGAAATGCCAAGAAATGTAGTGGATTTGAACATTATGAAAAATTTTGGCAAACACGTAGAATTGCGTTTCAGTGCGCAAGACCTTTTGAATGCCAAAGTTTTGTTAATGCAAGATGCGGATAGAAATGGAAAAATTGGCGATTATGATGAGATTATCAATAACTATCGTAAAGGGCAATATTTTACTTTAGGCGTTGTGTTGAAATATTAGAAACTGTTTGAATGAACCAAATTTCCAAGCGTCCACGCATGGAAATTTGATTCTGAAAGAGCGTCCACGCTCGTATGTTCAAAAAAGTGCTATTTCATCGAAAAAGAAAATCCCTTGTTTGTGACTTCACAAGCAAGGGATTTTTCTAAATAATAAAACGTTGAAAATCAAGTATTTTGAGTTGGGATATACCCTTAGTAATACAAACAACATAAGCTAGCAATTTCAAAAATACATTTACTTGGTAATCAAGGCTTTATTTCTGATAACTGTTTACTGTTAATTGCTCACTGGCTCTTACGAGTCACTTTCTTCCTCCGTTTCCGTCATTTCTTCCTGTTCCAAATACGCTAAATTTGTATAGTACCAGTTTCCGTATGTGCTTGATTTCCAATCCCATTCATCTTTACAGAACTTTCGATAGGCATCACTTGTCAAAATAATGGTGTCATTAATGCTCATCTCAAACATGTCAATAATGTCGTCATATTCCTTCACACAAGAGTCTGGGCAACTGTTGCGAACTCGTTCAAGGCTTTTGGGAAACACTGTATAGGTTTCTTCTGAAACTTCTTCTAATACTTCCTTGAAACGTTTTTGCCAGAAATATATGGCGCGGTCAAAATCTTTTTTGTGCTGCTCTCTATTTCTTTTTAAAATAACCAATAAGTCTTCTTTTTTTACACTTATTTCTAAATTTGTTTCATCGTAACGACTTTTAAATCCCATAATTTGTGAATTTTGTTTGTGAAAAATGTTAAAAATTTGAATTGTGTCTTTGTACGAGAGAAAATAAAAATGGTTTTTACTTTTCACAAAAAAAGAAATAATACTTTCTTTGCAGATGTTTAAATTTTGAAGAACAGAAAACCCAACTTTCACCTACTCACTTAATTCAACAGCGCAGCGAGAACTCCCTCAACAAAGTTAATCTACACAACTATAGCTCCAAAATGTTAGCTGTATAGACGCTGCTAAATTGAAAACAAGCGCCTGATAATCAATTAACTAAAACTTAGCTACATTCTTGGGTATTATTATTTACATTTATTTTAAAAATAAGGATAAATTTTGGATAGAACAAAAAAAATGCTATTTTTGCGTTCATCATTCACCCTTCATCATTCTGTTTTATGCTTCAAAAAACAAGCTATTTCTTATTACTTACGGCTCTTATCACACTTTGTATGCCTATCTTTGGGCAAAGTTCCCAGACGCTAATTGTCTGTGGCACGTGTACAATCCTGTCAAAGCCTAATATACCCCAAGCAACAACTTTTGATTGGACGCTTCCATCGGGTTCTCTTGTAATGAATACACCTAGCATCAATGCTTGCCAATCAGGAACTTATGTGTGCAAAGCCTATTCTATTTTTATGGTGCCTATCTACGATACTACGCACCTTGTGCTTATACCTACAAGTGCGCCTGTGAGCAACATCAACATACAACCTACTTGTCTATATGCAGGCGATTCGATGCGAGTGAAAATTAACATGAGTGGTGGAACTTCCCCTTACTCCTATTCGTGGGAAACGCCAAGCGGCTTTATAACCAATACGATAGATAGTTTAACTTATTCTCAATTAGGGAGTTATGATATTTGGGTTACAGATTCAAATGGTTGTAAAGTACATGATACCTTGTGGGTAAATAGTTGCTTGAATATTAATGCAGGGAATAATTTTACCGCCTGCCCTAATGCTCAAAGTTATCAACTTAATGGAATGGCATCAGGTGCTTACCCACCTTTTTCTTATTCATGGTCAAGTGCGCAAGGTGCTACTTTTTCTAATCCCCTCATTGCGAATCCCTTTCTAAATGTAAGCAGTATAAATATAGCGGATACTTTGCTATTTACGGTAACAGATAACAACGGACATAGCAAAACAGACTCGCTATTTGTGGGAACTCACACGCCTTTTTCTGTTACTTTGTCGGATTCTGTGGTGTGTAGTGGCACTTGGGTCGACCTTACGATTAATAGTAGTAACCCCAATAGCCTTTATTTAGTATCTAATTGGAACATAATGGGAAATGCTCAGGTGGGAGTTGCCTATCCTAACAATTTGCAAGGAATAGGTACAACTCAAGTTGCGGTTTCGAGTGTAAATGGTTGCACAATTACCAAGGCGATTATTGTTTATGATTGCAACACGAACCTTCCTGACCAAATTTTTTGCGGTAATGGTCCTCATACGCTCTGCGAAGCAGGAATTTTTCCTCCGACCACTACTTTTAATTGGACTTACAATGGCGCACCTGTGGGGGCAAATAGTAATTGTTATACAATAACAGGTAACAATCCAGGAACATACTGCGTAACGGCAACTGACCCAATGTTTGGCAGCTCTACGAGTTGTGGCTTGATTCAAATAACTCCGCAGCCAACGATTTCTCTCAATTTGCCTACTGATACCGTCTGTTATGTGCAAGGAGCAGCAAGCGTAAATCTTTCGCTAAATCCTACGACTATTCCTTTTTCGGTTGTTTTTGGAGATGGAACACCTTCTATTACAACGCTTTCTCCTTTGCTGGCGCATACCTATTCGCAAACAGGGGATTTTTTACTGAAGGTACAACCTGTGGGAACTTCCCCTAATTGTGCAACCGACACGCTTGTTCATGTTTGGATTTGTAGTCCTACCTCCTTGATTACGGGAAAAGTATATATAGACGACAACAACGATGGGCTTTATAATATAGGGGAAACAGGGATACCCAATCATTTGGTACAAATTTCGCCACAAGGCTACGCTGTTTCTGATGCAAATGGCGATTATAGTTTGGCTGTGGATACATTAACCGCTTATCAAATAAGTCCAAATCCGTATAATGGTCAGGCACTTTTTCCTGCAAATGTTATGATGAGCTTCCCCAATTCAGGTATGACTTTCACGCACAATGTTGGTTTGCCCCCTGTCTTAAATTTATCTGTTATGCTCTCTCCTTCTCTGCAATTTATTCCTGGGCAAACAGGCGTTTACATCTTACATTATGAAAATGGAAATACGCCAGCTTCGAATGTGGTACTTCAATTGAATTATAATGCCAATGTCTTGCAATTTAGTCAAGCAACGCTTACGCCTAGCAATGCAACAAGTGGGAGCTTAATTTGGAATTTAGGGAACTTAGCAGGAATGCAAACGGGTATGATTTACGTCTCTTTTATGGTAGATACTACCGCGCAAATGGGCACTAACTTAACGGCACAAGCATCAATCACGCCTATTGTCAATGACATTAATCCTGCCAACAATCAAATAACAATCACTTCTCTTGTAATGAGCTCTTTTGACCCCAATGATAAATGGGTTTCTAAACCCGTGATATATGATAATCAAAATGTGGGATTGTTCCGCCCTGACTTAACGTATCGCATTCGTTTTCAAAATACAGGTACTGCGCCTGCGTTTAATATCGTTATCCGTTATCCGTGATACTTTAAGTTCTTACCTCGAAATGTCAACCTTTGAAATGATAGGGGCAAGTCATGCATATCAATTAAAAGTGCTGAATAACAATCAATTAGAATGGCACTTTAATAATATCATGTTACCTGATAGTGGAACTGACTATGCAGGAAGTCAAGGCTACGTTTTATATAAAATGAAAGCCTCGCCCAATACACCGATAGGAGATAGCATTGTAAATTCGGCTGCTATTTATTTTGATTACAATGCACCTATCATTACAAACGATGCGGTTACACTTTATTTGGATAATGTGATGGTAGAAGATGCGATATTTGGGAAGATATTGGTTTACCCAAATCCAGCGAAAGATGTTTTGCACCTTGAACTTGATGAAACCAAATTAGCACCTTTTCATTTTGAAATCATTAACTTGCAAGGGAAGGTTGTATATCAACAAGCACTTGATGCTGCTACCTCCTCGCTTGCTATTCCTATACAGCACTTAGCAAGTGGTTTGTATGCCATTCGCTTGGTTTCAGAAAAAGGGAATACCTACTTTTGGGTAGTAAAAGACGAAGAATAATAAGCGAGATACGGAAAATGTCTAAACAAGTCAATTGAGCGATGACTTGTTTAGACATTTTTAGCTGTACCCACAGCAGGATTCGAACCTGCGACCCTCGGCTTCGGAGACCAATACTCTAATCCACTGAGCTATGCGGGCATTTTTTATTGTTTTACGATGCAAAATTACTACTTTTGTCTGTTTTTATCAAATTTCTACGAAAATTATGGCAAAATCGAGACAAACTCCTCCCAAGCAAGTAATTAAAACTACTCAAAATCAGGTAGTTACACCTAAAACTATTTCTGAACCGCTTACTTATTCAGGCTTGCCAACTTGGGCAAACCCCTACCTTTTGGCGGCTGTATTGGCGTTATTTTCTTTTTTATTGTATTTTCCTACAGCCAATTTCGAATATTCTTTTGATGATGATATTTATACCAATCGAAATGATGTGTGCGAAAAAGGCTTAAACGACAATTTTCAAGATATTTTTCACAAAGGTAGTTTGTGGGGTTTTGAGTTTTTGCGCAAAAATACAGGGGTCTATCGCCCAATAACCATTCTTTCTTTTGCCACAGAAAAAGCTGTAACCGATGCTGTTTACCCCGAAAATGCCAAAAATAAAGATGGCTTTGGCTTTTCGATGCCGGGTATTAGCCATAAAATTAACTTAGTACTTCATGCCTTGCAAATTGGTTTGCTGTTTTTGCTGCTATTTCGCATTTTTAAAGGAACACATTGGGTTATTCCTGTCTTAATTACGCTCCTTTTCGCAGCACACCCTATGCACACCGAAGTCGTAGCGAATGTAAAAAGCCGCGATGAATTGCTAGTATTCTTGTTCTTTACGATTTCAGGGCATTTTTTCTGGTCGTATTTGCAAGACAAAAAGTGGCAGAACATGGCAATAAGCGTACTTTTCTTTTTCCTTTCAACCATGTCCAAAGAAAATGGATTTACCTTTTTGGCGGTTTATCCCTTGATGGTTTGGTATTTCAAAAAAGACGAAGATTGGGAATGGGGGAATATCATCATCACTTGTTTGCCTTTTTTAATTGGGGCAGTCATCTTTTTAGGTTTGCGCAAAAATGCCTTAACCGAAGACGATCACGCGGAATTATTGCTTGTAAATAACTCCGTTTTGGCGGCAGGTACAAGATTTTCGACCGAAACGAGCCTATTCGCCAGCAAAATCTTGATGCTTGGGCAATATGCCTACAAACTGCTTGTTCCTTTTCCCCTTTCTTATGATTACTCTTTCAACCAAATTCCTTGCGCTACTTGGGGCGATTGGAGAGTGTTATTGACCTTATTAGTCTATGGAGGCTTAGGATTTTTGACTTTCCGCGCTTTTACTAAAAAGGAAAGTTGGGGTTTTGGCTTGCTCTTTTTTGTGATAACGTTCTCTGTCAATTCTAATTTGTTCGTAAAAATGGCGGCAACCTTAGCCGAGCGTTTTTTGTATATTCCGTCTCTAGGATTTTTGATATTTTGTGTAGTTGGTTTGTATGAATTATTGAAAAGAAGAGAAAGTTTACCGATTGCTCCTATTTTAACAGGCGTATTTGGTTTGCTTACAGTAGTTTATGCAGGAATTACGTGGAATCGTTTGCCCGTTTGGAAAAACAATCACACCCTTTTTGAAGCAGGTGTGGTTTCTTCTCCCAATAGTTTCCGTACCCAATTTAATTTGGCAGAAACGTATCGTGTAGATGGAGACCAAAGCAAAGAGGAGGCAAAAAAGCTAGATTTCTATAAAAAAGCAGCAGAACGTTATGAAAAAAGCCTTGCCATTTATCCCGAATACAACCTTGCTTGGATGAACATGGGTTTGTGTTATACTGCTTTGAAGGACACAAATAAGGCAATGTATTCGTATGAAAATATGCTCAAACTCGCCCCTGATGGCAATAGTTCTAATGCTGCCAATAATTTAGGCGCGATGTATTTTAACCGCAAAAATTACGAAAAAGCAAAGGTGTATTTTAGTAAATCTACGCAATTTAATCCCAATAATTTCCAAGCACTCAGTAATTTAGCTTTGGTTCAGTCTCAGTTTAAGGATTATCAAAACTCCATCAAAAATTACGAGCAGGCAATTCGTGTCAGTGGTAATCAAGTTCAGCCGCAGTGGATTCAAAATTTAGTGAATTTATACACAGTCGTAGGCAATGCTGAAAAAGCAGCTCAATACCAAGCCATGTTGCGTAAATAATGTGTATTTTTGTGAAAACAACTTAATTTATTCGCAAAAGTATGAAAAAAGGGAAAAAACTGGGTATCGGAGTGCAAACCATTCAAGATTTTTCGGAAGAAAATCTTGTCTATGTGGACAAAACAGAGAAACTCTACGAATTAATGCAGGTGCCGAAACATAATTTTATTGTTCGCCCACGTAGATTTGGTAAGTCTTTGATGTTGAGTACATTAGGTGCAATTTATGAAGGAAAAAAAGACTGTTTTGAGGAAACATGGATTTATGACAAAATAGACTGGGAAAAGATAAAACGCCCCGTTTTGCGCCTAGATTTTACGCAAATTGGCTATGATTCTATTTCCTTAGAACAGGGGTTACGCAATTACTTAGTTTCTTTTGCCGAAAAATTGAAGATAAACTTGCCAGTAGAGTTGGATTCGAGAGGAATGTTTAAATATTTAATCGAAACATTGGGCAAAGAAAAACCTATCGTTATTCTGATTGATGAATACGAAATGGCGGTAACTGATTTTGTGGGAATAGAGGAAGAGCAGGAGAAAATGGAAGAAAATATTCGCACGTTGAAGAAGTTTTACAGCGTAATGAAGGGCGCAGGGGATTATATTCACCGTTCTTATATTACAGGGGTGACGAAAATTGGGCAGGTCAGCATTTTATCCGACCTAAATATGCTCAATGACTTGACCTTAGATAGAAGATTTACGACTTTGTTGGGTTATACAGAACAGGAATTAAGAAAATATTACGAGGAATTTATCGAGGCGGCTGCATTAGAATATAAGGCTTCAATACCAGAAATTTTAGCGCGAATTAAGCAACATTACAATGGCTATTCTTGGGACGGAATCGAAGAAAACAAGGTATATAATCCTTTTTCGATTGTGAACTTTTTCCAAAGCTTGAAATTTCGCAATTATTGGTTCAATACGGGAACGCCTACTATTTTGGTAAGAGGAGCTAGAAAGCAAAAAATCACCTTAGATGACTTAGAAAACATAGAAGGAGGAGGGAATTTATTGAGCAATGCGAATCTCAAGCAGTTTTATAGCCTTTCCCTCTTGTTTCAATCGGGTTATTTGACGATAAAAGAAGAAATAGATGACGACTGGTTTCGCTTAGGTTTTCCTAATGAGGAGGTTAGACAATCTTTCGCATCTTATCTTTTGGCTGAATACCTTGATGAGGAATGGTCAAATATGGAATATACAATTGCTTTTAAGTTAAAAACACACTTAGAGCGACAACAATTAAAAGAGGCTTTTCAAATATTTGCCCCTGTCATTTCTTCCACAGGCTACGACATTACCAAGCATACCGAAGGCTATTTTCATACGATTATGCACGTTTTGATGTATAGCACTGGGCTTGCTGTTTTTTCAGAATTGGAAAATGCGCAGGGCAGGTTAGATACGATTTGCGTGGCAAAAAAAGCGATTTATATTTTTGAATTTAAAATAAACTCCACTGCTGCGGCAGCTTTGACACAAATTAAAAACCAAAATTATGCCGCACAATTTCTCTCGAATGTGGGGCAAGCAGGAAAAGAACTATACATTATTGGGGTAAATTTTGTTACCGCAGACAAAAAAATCAATGAGATTTTGGTAGAAAAATGGGAAAATGGCACGTTTACAAAGGTAGAAGGTGATTTTGTGCCAAAATTTGAGTAGAGCAACTTTTCTTTTGGAGAGAACAGCACTAAACTATTTGGTAGTTACCTCATTTTACTGATGCGAGCTTCAATCCTTCTAATATTCGAATAATTTCTTGCTTTTTTGCTTCTTCAGCCTTCGCCCAATTCTCATAAAGGTGATTGCTTATTTCAACTAATACACCTATAATTTCGATAACACCACTTTTAGGCTTATACTTTTGCCTATCAATGGTGTTTCTTACATAATGGGTAAATTTATCATATTGTCGATTTAGCTTATTTTGCATACTACTATAATCACTAGCAGAAAAAGATTTCCCTCCTTGAATATCTACTATTAAGCGATTTACTAGCCTATTTTGAGAAGATTGCAATTCTGTGTATAAAAGTAAACCTTCATTTCTTTCTACACTTCCTGGAACAAAATTTTGTTCTAAAATATTCAAAAAACTTTCAGAAATGGATTTTATTTGAGTTAAATCAGCTATAAATTCCTGCTTTTTGACATCTTCTTGTTGCGCATTTTGTCGTTTTTCTGGGCTTTGTGCG
>JBJXHA010000575.1:0-3789 GCA_046160275.1 Bacteroidia bacterium
TTACTTTTATCGCCGCAATTTGCTGCTTTTTCACCTCTAACGTTCCCTCGACTTTTTGCCGAATCTCAAACATTTGGTCTTTGACATGAAGGTATGCGCCAAATGTATTAATGTTAAGTTCCATGATTGTTTTTAATTCTATTTCTTGTTTTGGGCACGAGCGTGGACGCTCGTGTTGAAAATAAAAAATTGTTCATGTATAAAAAATACAAATGCAAAGTTAGCGGCAGTTTTTGACAAAGAGTGTCAATCATAAGGGGTGTTACATTCAGCTATTTTCCCGTTCACACCTGATTTTTACCGCTTATGCTGCGTTTTATTCCGTTTAAGTAAGTAATTTACCTTTTCTGTTTTTTGTTTTTCTAGTTTTGTCCCAATTTTTACTTATTTTTAAACTGTCAAATTGATATGGAATTCATTGAACAAAACAAGATACTGAAAGTGTTCAAGTTATTGCGCTTGCTGAAAGAAAAGCCGCATCGCACCGCGAAACAACTCGCCAAAACCTTAGAGGTTTGCGACAGAACGGTTACGCGTTATATCGAATTATTGGAAGAGTTAGGCTACGACATTGATAAAAAGGTAGGTACAAAAGCCTATTTTTTAGCCGAATATGACGATGTGCCTTCTCCCGTTGCTGATTATCCGATGAAATTTACAGAAGAAGAAACGATTTTTATTCTTCAATTGCTCAAAAATACGAACCTAAAAGCAGATGAAATCAATGCTTTGATGCGAAAACTCAATGTACACTCGGAATTAAACAACTTACCCGCGCAGCTCGAAAGCCAAAAGCTGGCAAAAATAACCGCCCAAATTGCGGAGGCAATCGCTCAAAAAAAGCAGGTAAAATTGAAAAAGTACGAATCTAACAACACGCAAACCGTAGAGGATAGAATCGTGGAGCCGCTAGGTTTTTTGGAAAATGAAAAGCAATCTTTTGCTGCATTCGAAGTAAAAAGCGGCATTGTCAAACACTTTAAAATAGGGCGTATGCAGTCCATAAAATTACTTGATAAAAAGCGCAGCTATCAAGGCGAAAGCCTAGAAACAGACATTTTCGGCATGAGCAGCACCGAAACATACCCTATTGAATTAAAACTTAGCCAACAAGCCTATCACCTGCTTGTCGAAGAATACCCCGCCGCCATCCCCCACCTCAAAAAACTCCAAGAAAGCTGCTATCTCTTGCGTGCCGACATCAAAGACTTTCGCGGAGTGGGTCGCTTCATTCTCGGGCTGCCTGGTGAAATAGAAATCGTAAGTCCCGATACGCTAAGGGAGTATGTGAAGGAGAGGGCAGGGAAAGCCTTGTATTAGTCATGTCCGAATTCAGAGGAATCTATACAACTGCTATTTCAAAAAGGGAGTTGTATGGATTCTGCTGAATTAATATACCAAATTTGACACTCTTTGTCAAAAACGCACCCTACCTTTGTAGCAAAATACAAAATAAAACTAAT
The DNA here is from genome assembly GCA_046160275.1 of Bacteroidia bacterium. Classification (GTDB taxonomy): domain Bacteria; phylum Bacteroidota; class Bacteroidia; order J057; family J057; genus JBJXHA01. The sequence goes on from JBJXHA010000575.1 coordinate 1,464, forward strand.
TCCCCTACAAAAAGTAAGCTATCAAAAAAGTAAGCTACTTTTTTCTTTACAAAAAAAAAGTTAGTACTTTTTTATAATAAAGACACTCATTGTCCAAAAAAGGCTTTAACTTTGTGCAGTAGTGGGAATAGGGGAAGGAATCCAAGACTAACAAAATTACTTTTATGAATACAATTATTTTTGAAAAAAGTCATCATGTTTTATTAGATAATGGAATTATTGCCTTATATCGTTATTTGAATCGAGAGGATAACGAGGTTTTAGCTAAATTTTCTTATCAACATAAACTAACAGACACAACTTTAACGATTGAATGTGAACAACTTGCAGCTTTATTGGAAGAGGTCTATTATTTGATGGGGCGAGAAGTTTACGACACCTATACACATAAGCAAGACGAAGATAGAGGGAATATTTTTTTTAAAAAAGATGAAACGGGCGCGTATCAGGCGGAGTTGTTCCCAAAAATGAATACTTATGGCATGACAGAGTTGCTTACAAATAATGCACAGGGTACGATGCGAAGAGAGGAAGATAGTATGAAAATAGATGAAATTGAAAAGCAAAACCCTGAATTGGCTGCTTTTATTCGCAAAACCTTCGAGGAAAAGAAGTTGAAGTTGTTGAGTAAGGTTTATTTTAATGAGCGTTACACCAAAATTACGCGCTTAGATGCTTTTCATGTTGACTATTTTAAAGAAGGCAAGCATCATTGTTATTTGACAGGTAAGTCTTATAAGCGGTTGGTTGATGTTACAAGTACTTCGCCTTTTATTTCTGGTTTGACTAATTTTAACTCTTTTTTGCAAAATGATAAAAAAATTAGTTGGCAAGCTATGTATTTAAGTCGCTTTGCGGCTGCACAGGCTTTGTATGCCTACACCAATAAAGTATATGAGGCAATTTCTGTGTTTTTGTTTGAAAGTAATACGCTGACAAACCTAGATAATTTATATAAAACCTATGTAGAAGGCGGAAAACTGAAGGTAAACTCAATAGAATGGAAAAACAACAATTTTGTGAGTAACCTTCGAATTTCAAACTTTGCTAAAGAAAAAGGGGAATATTTTGTATGGAAAAATGAATATGCTTTTATGCTCATTTATACTTTTTATGAGCAAATTTTGGTAACTGCAAAAGAAAAGGCAACTGAAATAGAGAACCCTTATGAGGTATTAGACGATACAATTTCCCAAACCCAGCCTATTTTAGTGGGGATTCGTGCAGAACCTTATGGAAATACAAAACGTCCTACTGCCTTTGACTATATTACGAAATTACGGTTCTTAGTTAGGCTTTTTCAATATTGGGTAAATCATGGGGTAGATATGCTTGCAGTATTAAGAAGTTTACGCTTTATTAAACCTTCTTTGACAGGCAATCAGAATAAATTTGCTTTAGAGCGCGTTGTCCGCGACCGTGTGCTGGGCTTGATTATAGAAGGGAAAAGTATTTTATCCGAAATGGAAACCTTATTTTTTGATTGCTACCGAAATTTAACGGCAGGCGAAAATGTAGGTTACAAACATTATCAACAGTTAGAACTATTTATTACATTATACGAACCATTAATTTCTCAAACAATGGACAAATCATTGCAAGAACGTGCCATAAAACTTGGCAAGTCTATAGGGCAGTCTATCCTCAATTATGAAGGGCAAGACCGAAAACTCAATGCAAAACAAGGGCGCAAATACATCATTGGTTTGCGAAAAGCACGTACATTAGAACAGTTTGCAGATGAACTTACACGAATGCAATTCCGATTTGCGATGAGTGTAAGTACCGAAATTTTGGAAAAATTAGATGAAAGCAATTTCTTATTAGTGAAGCAATTTGCTGTTATCGCCGCCTTGAATCAATTAAATTCTACTTTATCATTTAACCAAAACAATAACGATGCAAAATAATTGTATTACGATTACCTATTTATCAAAGGTATCATTTGCCAGTTTAAATGGCGCAGACAAAGAAGTTGATAACATCAACCCCATTAAAAAAGTAACCCTCCACAACGGAGAAGAATTGCCTTATGTTTCTTCTCAAGCCTTGCGTAGAGCGTTGCGTGATGGATTACAAGGATTAGGCTGGCAAATGTCGCCTGTCGCTGAATCAAGTGAGAAAAAAGGAGCGGCTAAAACAGGGCTAAATCCTGCGCAATATATTGATGATGACTTGTTTGGGTTTATGGACGCTGACAAAAAAGAAACACTTACAAGAACCTCTCCCGTGCGTGTAGATGCTTTGCTTGCTTTGACTTCTTACAAGGGCGATTTGGATTTTGGGACAAATTACATGGCGAAAGCGATAGGGGGAAATCCTAACA
>JBJXHA010000576.1:0-6828 GCA_046160275.1 Bacteroidia bacterium
GAACACTTTGCATATCTTTTTCGCGCACAAAGCCCCGCAATTCCGTTTCCAATTCTCGAAACTCATTTTCTGCTTCTTTCACTTTTTGCTGCCGAATATTCTGCGATTCTTGCGCTTTTTGCAATTCGCTTTGCAATTGCGTTTTCAAACCTTCCGCTTGTTGCACCTCAACTGCCATTCTTTCTTGTTTCACCTGCAACACTTCTACCTCATCTTGCAACTTTTCGAGCTGCTTTTTATCCGTTTCAATTTGCGCCATAATCGCAGTTTGGCGTTGATGCAAATATTTTGAGCGTTCATTTTTCACATTTCGTTGCGCTTCTTTTTCTTGAATAAGGCGCAAATGTTTGTTCAAATTTTGTTGAGATTCAGATAAAGCTTGTTCATTATCAATCAATTGCTTTTTCAATTCGGCAATTTTAGCTTCTTTCAAAGCCATTTGTGCCTGCACTTCTGTCAATTCATCATTCAAGCCTTCCATTTGCCCTTCTAAGGTAACTTGTTGTCCCTTAATGCTTTGAATTTTGAGAAAGGCATACTGCGAACTGATTTTTTTGTATTCCTCCTTTAATTCGAAATATTTTTGGGTACGTTTGGCTTGACGTTCTAGGCTTTTCATGTTTTTTTCAATCTCTGCCAACAAATCCTCAACCCGCGTCAAATCGTTATCCGTTTCCTCTAATTTCTTCAAGGTCTGCTTTTTACGAATTTTATACTTCGAAATGCCCGATGCTTCTTCAAAAAAACGCCTGCGCTCTTGGTCTTTGTTCGTCAAAATTTCATCAACCATTTTCAACTCAATAATCGCATACGAATCCGAAGAAATCCCCGTATCCATAAACAAATCATCAATGTCTTTAAGGCGGCATTTTACGCCATTAATAAGGTATTCGCTTTCGCCTGTACGGTAAAGTTTTCGGGTAATCGTAATAGTAGAATATTCGGTTGGCAAAATGTTCTTTGTGTTTTCAAAAGTCAAAGACACCTCGACAAAATTAGATTTTCGGCGAGCATTTGTGCCATTAAAAATGACATTTTCCATTTTGTCCGAGCGCAAATACCGCGCTTTTTGTTCGCCCAACACCCAACGAATCGAATCCACAATGTTCGATTTTCCACAGCCATTCGGGCCCACAATGCCCGTAATGCCCGAATCAAAAGCGAACTTCGTGCGGTCAGCGAAACTTTTAAACCCGTATATTTCCAAAGAGGTCAGTTGCATCAGTAATTCAGCAAAATTTGAGGGGCAAAGGTAGAAAAAATAGGGCTAGTATCAAAAGGGAAAATTGCGCTTCTTCAGTAGCCTAAAAAGAGGCTATCTAAAAAGACTCATTCACAAAAACATTATTCATTGTGATTGTTTTTTTATTATGTTCTACGCTAAAAAGTTCGCAACTCTTCGAAGAGTTGCGAACTTTTTAGACTGCCCCTTTCACCTTTCACAGGTTTTACATCTGAATCACACCTGGATTAAAGGGCTTAACATCGGGGTTTAAATTTGCCATTTCTATACCTGTTGCCAAAATGCGGCGCGTTTCGGTGGGGTGAATGATGCCATCAGTCCACAAACGAGCGGCTGCATAATAAGGCGACATTTGAGAATTGTATTTATCGGTAATTTCTTTGAGCAATCTCTCTTTTTCTTCGGGTGGAATTTCCGCCTTTTTCTGCGATTTTAGCGCAGCCATTTGAATTTCGAGCAAAGTATTTGCTGCCTGCGCTCCGCCCATCACTGCGATTTGGGAGTTAGGCCAAGCAAAAATCAAACGAGGGTCGTAAGCCTTGCCACACATGGCGTAATTTCCTGCACCATAAGAATTACCTGCAATAATTGTAAATTTCGGCACAGTAGAATTTGCCACCGCATTTACCATTTTCGCCCCATCTTTAATAATTCCGCCTTGCTCTGATTTTGAACCCACCATAAAACCTGTAACATCTTGCAGGAATACCAAAGGAATACGTTTTTGGTTACAATTCAAAATAAAACGTGCTGCCTTATCTGCTGAATCTGAATAGATTACGCCCCCAAATTGCATTTCATTTTTACCCGATTTCATCAATTGACGTTGATTTGCCACAATGCCTACCGCCCAACCTTCGATGCGTGCATAACCCGTCAAAATGGTTTTGCCATAACTTGCCTTATATTCGTCCCAAGAACCTGCGTCAATGAGGCGTTGAATAATTTCCATCATGTTATAAGGCTTAGACTTATCCGCAGGAATGATCCCCAACATTTCAGAAGGTTCAAATTCGGGTGCAATGGCTTTCGTGCGGTTAAAACCTGCTTTGGGTTTATCGCCTAATTTTCCTATCAACGATTTAATTTTATCCAAACAAGTTTTATCATCGGGCATTTTATAGTCAATAACACCCGAAACTTCTGCGTGCATTGTTGCTCCGCCAAGTGGCTCAATCTCAACAACTTCTCCGATTGCTGCTTTTACCAAAGAAGGTCCTGCCAAGAAAACAGAGCCTGTTCCTTCCACAATCAACGCCTCATCACTCATAATTGGCAAATAAGCACCGCCTGCCACACAAGGTCCCATAATTGCGGCAAGTTGCGGAATCCCCATGCTCGACATCATGGCATTATTTCTAAAAATACGCCCAAAATGTTCTTTATCAGGGAAAATTTCATCTTGCATGGGCAAAAATACGCCCGCGCTGTCCACCAAATAAATGATAGGCAAATGATTTTCCATCGAAATTTCTTGCGCACGCAAATTTTTCTTCCCTGCCATTGGAAACCAAGCTCCCGCTTTTACCGTTGCATCATTCGCCACAATCATACACAATTTGCCCGAAACACGCCCAATGCCGCAAACTACCCCAGCCGAAGGACAACCGCCATATTCTTTATACATTTCATCAGCAGCAAACGCCCCAATTTCAATAAAATCTTGCTCATTATCAAGCAGATAAGTAATGCGCTCCCTTGCCGTCCATTTGCCTTTTGCTTTTTGTTTGGCGATGGATTTTTCTCCACCTCCTAATTTTACTTGCTTATATTTTACCTCTAATTGTCGAATCAGCTCACGATAGCGGTCTTCGTTGAGGTTAAAATTCATGTCGGTATCTCCGTATTGTCGTTTTGGCATAGATAATTGAATTGAAAAAGTGAGAACGAACCTGCAAAAAACGCTGCGAATTTAACGAGAAATTGTGAGAGGTACAAACCCTAAAGTAAAGGCTGGAATAGGTTTTTTTATTTGAAAAAGGAAATAAATTGTTTTGATTTGCAGAAATTTTTGAAATAAATGAATAACTCAAATTGGATTGACAAAATAGAAGCATATTGCAAAAAATACAATATGCCAATAGATTATTTATCGGAAATTATTAATGATCCCAAAGTAGTCCCGATGATAAGGGGAAAAGCCTTTGAATATTCTGCGATGATATATTTACAGACTTTTTTGCCTGTTGAAGATTGGCTAGTGGATAAACCTATTTTAAATCCACAATTTGGGATTCATGATATGGATGTGAGAGTTACACATATAAAAACGGGTAAATCGTTAAGTGTAGAATGTAAATTAGCAGGTAAAGGTAGGTTCAAGGTATTAAAAAATGGAGGACAGCAAATTGACGTAAAATGTATGCGTTCACGAACATTAGGAGATAAAAAAGCAACAGAGTCAGCCTTAAAACTAGGGCTTGATGCGGAAATCTTAAAAATACACAATGACCAATATTTGCCTACGGATTTTGACGTTGTGCTTACAAGTATTGCTAATACATTTTACACAACTGAAGAGGAAAGCAATTCGTTTGAATGGAACCCAACAGATGCTGCCATTGATTTTTTACATTCTATTTCAAGAGAGAAAATAGAACACACTGATTTGCAATATTTTGCATATCACAAAATGTATTTGGCAGCAGCAAATGATTTAGCCGTTAAAAACGGAAATACGGCAAGTTGTAGTCGAAAAGCCTGTTCAAATCCTAGCAATTGCGGTTTCATTCCTAATTACCCAAGTATAATATTTGAAAAAGGTGAGAAAATACCCAATCAGCCTTGGGTAGAAATTGAAAATGCCGAGCAGTTTTTTAAGAGAATCATCAGCCTAAAATAATGCTAATTGTTTTTCTGCTAACGTTTGTGTTTGATAATTTAAAATGAAAACTTCTTTCCCCTTATAGCGAACACCTTTATCCTTTTTGGGCTTCGTTTTTCCATTTTTACTTTGGTCGTCAGTTCTGTTAATTGTATAATTCCATTCTTTGTCAAGCATTACAGAAGTCCAGTTGTATAAAGTTCTTACCTCTTCTGTGTTATCGTAGGTAAGTAAAAAATTAAACTTATGCTGATTTTTTAAGAGAACATTTTGTAGTCGAATATGATCTTCGTTTGAAAAAAAGTGTGCATAAAACTTGTCTTGGTCAGCATTAAAATAAGGAGGATCTAAAAATAAAAAAATATTTTCATTTTCAGGTAGGTTATCTATCAATGTTTCAAAATCCAAACAAGTTAATTCAACTCCTTGCAGCTTTAAGGAAGTTCTCATAATGTTATTTGCCCAATTTTCGGGTCGCATACTAAATTTATCCCCATATCCCCAGTAACAATTTTTCATGTTCATAATGCCTGAATAAGAAGTTCTATTGAGATAAAACCAACGATAAGCGCGTTCTAATTCATTACTAGGTTGATATTCATTTTTGAAAAAGTGATGTCTTTCTTTTAGTGCTTGCTCCCCTTTTAACAATTCTATCAATTCTTGAGGTCTATCACGAATAATAGTATAGCAGTTAACCAACTCATTATCAATATCATTTAACCAATTCCGTTTCGCTTTATTTTTGGCAAAAAAAATTGAACCACCTCCAGCAAACACTTCGATATAAGTGTCATGTGGTTGGATATGTTCCAAAATTAAATTGCGTGCATAAAATTTCCCCCCCGCATAACGAAAGGGTGAATTGATTTTCATATCCATCTTACAACTAATAAATCAAGCGAAAAATAATAGGCAAAGATAGTTTTTTGCTTAATAAAATGCAAATATTCTACAGTTATTAACTAAATTTTAAAGGAAATATTAACACCATTTTCTGCTTTCTTTCACAAAAAGCTCCAAATATTCTTGCAAAACAGCATTAGAAACGCCTGTTTCTCGGTTTAGATAGGCTTGTAAATCAGGAAAATGATGGGCAATTTCGTTTTTGGTAAATAGTTCTATACCTTGCAGCAGTGCTAAGGTTTGCCCTATTTGAAAAGCAAAAGTTTTTTGAAAATCGGCTAAGGTGTTTGTATTTCCCAAGCTTTCTTCTGTTTCATAATCAGTGAGTTGTAGGATTGAAAGGGCATCTATTTTTTGAAGAAAATCCCCTTTTAATGCGGTTTTAATTGGGCTTCTTTCTTTTGTTTTGGTTAAATAACTTAATAAAACGCGTGCAGTTCGCTCGCATTTTGCTTGTACATTTCTGGGCAATTTTTGGCGAATTTGGTTCGGAAAATCTTGTAAATGAAGCGAATAGGTTGAAAATAAGGCGTTATTGGATTCATCGGCAATTCCCTTAAAAATGGCAGTGATTACTCCATTTTCTAGCCGCGCAATGTTTGCATTAATGCTTTCTTGTATTCCCTTTTTTTCTTGAAATTGTCGTGCCAACACTGCACCAAGCTCCCTAGCACCTTGCAGCGTGTCAGGAATTTCCGTTACAAAAAACATAATATCCATGTCAAGCGAATTTTCAGAGCCAAAGCGTTGGTAAATCATGGTTTTTCTTGCAATTTTTTCTCTAATTCTCGCACTTTGGCGAATAAATCTTCCAGTTGTCGAAGCAATACTTCGGTGCGGAGTTGTTTTTTGTAAGGTTGTGCAGGGGAGCCGCGCCAGTCTGTATTTTCAGTGTTTACAGATTTGGAAATGCCTGATTGCGCCCCAATTTTTGTACCTTTTGCCAAAACTAAATGCCCAACAATTCCCACTTGTCCGCCAACTAAACAGTTTTCGCCCAATTTTGTGCTGCCTGAAATGCCTGTTTGCGCAGCAATTACTGTATTTTTTCCAATTATAACATTGTGCGCAATTTGAATCAAATTGTCAATTTTTACGCCACTTTCAATGATAGTACTCGTTTCGGGCATCATAGCGCGGTCTATGCTTACATTTGAGCCTATTTCTACGTCATTTTCGATGATAACATTCCCTAGTTGCGGGATTTTGAGGTAAGAACCATCTTTTTGAGGGGCAAAACCAAAACCATCAGCCCCAATGACTGTCCCGCTATGAAAGATACAATTTTTTCCTACTTTACTCTCTCGATATAGGGTAACATTCGGAAAAATTGTGGTGTTCTCGCCAATTTTGCAATTATCACCGACATAAACATTCGGGTAAATTTTACAGTTATCGCCAATTTCTACATTTTCGCATATGTATGCAAAAGCACCAATATAAACATTTTTGCCAATTTTTGCACTTTTCGCAATAAAAGAAGGCTGCTCAATGCCCATTTTAGCGGTCATTGCTTCCTGCACTTTGTTCAAAAGGAAAGTAAAAGCCGTATAAGGGTCATCTACATGAAGTAAAGTAGCATTTGTGGGTTGTTTGGCAACAAAATCTTTCGCCACTAACACAATAGAAGCTGCCGTTTCGTATAAAAAAGGCTCATATTTTAAATTTGCCAAAAAAGCCAAACAGCCCGTTTTTCCCTCTTCGATTTTACATACATTGCTTACCTCTACAGAGGCATCTCCTGTAATATTTGCTTGTAATAGTGCCGCAATTTGCGCCGCCGTAAATTTTATTGTGTTCATGCTGTTTTATTTGGATTCACAAAATTAAGCATTTCTTGGTGGAATAAAAAAGG
>JBJXHA010000577.1:0-3374 GCA_046160275.1 Bacteroidia bacterium
TTTCCTTTATCTTCAACATTAAGTACTTTTTGCGAAGCAAAAAAGACTTAATGTTGAAGATAAAACCTTCTTAGAATATAGCCTTACTACGAAAGAAGCCAAAAGGGGCGATTTTTCGGTTTGTTAAGGTGCTTGTGTTTATCATTCCGCATTTTTTTCATTACAGCAGCTTTTTTTCAAAAAAATGAATTTTCTTTGTATCTTTGTGCCTCAAAATTGAAATAAGATGAGTCTGATTGATTAAAAAACAAAACAATAACTTTTGTTTAAATATTTAATTATCAACCACTTAACCGTCTTATTCACTATTCATTTTTAATTATTCACTGCTTAGTATGAATATCGAAGAATTAAATGAACGGATTCAACGGGAATCGGCTTTTCTTGACCTTTTGCGCATGGAATTGCGAAAGGCGATTGTTGGGCAGGCGTATATGGTAGAGCGTTTGTTGTTGGGTTTGCTTTCGGGAGGGCATATTTTGCTGGAAGGTGTACCCGGTTTGGCAAAAACCTCTGCTATCAAAGCACTTGCAGCTGCGGTAAAAGGGCATTTCAGTAGGATTCAGTTTACGCCTGATTTGCTGCCTGCGGATTTGGTGGGAACCATGATTTATAACCCCAAATCTTTTGAATTTTCGGTACGCAAAGGACCTGTTTTTGCTAATTTCGTCCTTGCCGATGAAATTAACCGTTCTCCTGCCAAAGTACAGTCAGCTTTATTAGAGGCAATGCAAGAGCGACAAGTAACTATTGGTGAGAACACTTTCCCTTTGCCGAATCCTTTTTTGGTCTTGGCTACGCAAAACCCTATCGAGCAAGAAGGGACTTATCCCCTACCCGAAGCGCAGATTGACCGTTTTATGTTAAAATGTATCATTACCTATCCTTCGCAATCGGAAGAAAGAGAAATCATTCGCCAAAACTTATCGAATGAAATCGTTGAAATTCAGCCTGTTGTAAGTTTAGAGCAAATTGCCAACGCGCGGAAAATGGTACGAGAAGTATATTTAGATGATAAAATAGAAAAATACATTTTGGACATTGTATTTGCTACGCGTACCCCCGAAAAGTTCAATCTACCCAAGCTCAAAAATTTGATAAATTATGGGGGTTCTCCACGTGCTTCTATTAATTTGGCATTGGCGGCAAAAACATACGCTTTTTTGAAACATCGCGGTTATGTTGTTCCCGAAGATGTGCGAGCGATTAGCTATGATATTTTGCGTCATCGTATTGGCTTAACATACGAAGCTGAAGCTGAAGGCGTTACAAGGGAAATGATTATCCAAGAAATATTAAACGCGGTGGAAGTGCCGTAGTAATAAGGCGATTTTTTAAATTTTTTTAACGCTTGCTTGGAAATTTTGATTTCACTCAATTTCTAAGCAAGCGTTTTTTTGTAGGCAATTTGCTATTTATCTGCTAACCATGCCTCTATTTCTGCTTGTTCTACTGTCATATAATTGCATTTCTTTTCAATGATACAATCTTTGACCAAGAAAATTTGGGGTAAATTTGGGGGAGTCATACGCAAAAACTTCTCTGCCCCAATAAACAAACTCCAAGAAATATTTGTGGCTCTTGTAGCTTCAAAAAAGGGTGCAAGGGCAGTCGTATCTCCATTCAATACAAAATGAATGGGTAAATCAGGATTTAATTCCTTCATTACGCGCAGCTTCTTCGCCGCAATTTTACAATGCTTACAAGTCAGGCTTAAAAAAGCAACAAGATGTTTTCCTTGACGCAACTCTTGCTGAGGTGCTTGATTAACAGCATCTTCATAAAGAATATCCAAGTTAATTGCTTGTTGTGTCTGCTGCGTCATTGCTTCTTTTGGCAATTCAAAAGCAATAGGATTGAGAATAAAAGGAAAAATTAAAGCTACAATTGCTATCGCCGCAATCACACCTTTTTCATATTTAAAAGAAAAAGGACGATGAAAACGATAAAGTAACAGTGCCGCCAATAATAATACCGCATTTTTAAGAAGCCCTTCTAGCGGGGTCATCGTGATAGCACTGCCAAAACAACCACAATTACCTGTATTTCCATATTCTCGCCACATATTTACCAAATAAAGGCTAAATAGAACAAGAGAGCCTATGGTCATTGGCAGGGTAAGTTTTTTTAATTGGAGGTTGAATATCAATAAGATAGCACAAGCAAACTCAAATCCAATAAAAAGACGTGCCATCCAGGTTGAGGTTTGCCAATTTACTGCGCCTGTATCAACCAAAGCATATTCTAGTGGCTCTATTGGAAAAAGTTTGGTGTAAGCAGAATAAAGGAAAACAAATCCACAAGCGATGGATAGAAGAATAGGAATGATTTTGAAGATAAGTTGTTTCATATAACATAATAAGAAAAGGCTATTCTAGTTGTATAGAATAGCCTTTAGAAAATAAACTACCTGTTTGTAAAGTAAACTACAAAAAATGAGGTTTATTTAAGTGTACACTCTACTTTTTGAGTAATACCAACAGTTGTGGTACTAGCATCTCCTTTATCACAAGCCTCTTGAGCTTTAGATTTTGAATCTGTGATAGTAGTGGTAGTAGTTTGCGTTGTTGTAGGCGCACCTGTACCTGAGTAAGAAACAACACACTCGCAAGTGTACGTTTTAGAGCAACCTGTCAATGCTGCGAAAGCTGTAATAGCCATCATTGTAAAAAGAACCTTTTTCATTGTAATTAAATAATTATAGTTAAAGTAACAGCACAAATATCTGAATTTTTTTGAATAAAAAAAATCTTTTCTTCTTTTTTTTACCCATTTTTTTAAAAAAAGCAAGTTGTATTACGTAATACAACCTGCTAACCTATTAAATGCCACTCACTACTTCGCTTTCTTCGTAGAATAATTCGCACTCTTACTTGCTTTTTGCATCATTTTTTGCTCGGATTGCGATTGCATAGGCGCGGCTTTTACTTTTTCTTTATACTCCATCACATTTTTCTCTTGTTGCAAATAGCGTGTAGAAGCATTGGCAGATTTGTTTGATTTTAAGTATTCTTCGGCTTCATTTGCCTGCTCTTCTGCCTTTTTGTAATCCCCTTTATCGGCATTGCGCAAAGCTTCGTCAAACATTTCTGTAGAACGAAATAATACAATTTGCTCTTTTACGTCAGCATCTTCGCTTTTTTTCAACAAATCTTCATTATTTGTAATTTTCACTTCTAGCTCTTTCGAATTTGCGTGTTCCGCTTTGTCAGCCACGTCCCAAAAATCAGTGATGCAAGTAAAGTTTACATTTTGTTGTAAGGGTTCTAACACTTCAAATTCCAACAAAATCGCCTTTTCTTCCCCCGAATACAAATCATTCAAATTGATAGAAACTTTGCCATTTTCTTGGGTATGCGGGTAGCCATACACTT
>JBJXHA010000578.1:0-3587 GCA_046160275.1 Bacteroidia bacterium
AATTGGGAGAAAAAAGCAAGGAAAAAATTGTAAAATAGGGATAGTATGTGTAATATTGTTTACTAAAGGTAACAATACAATGAATGAAGACGAAAAATTGCTGGTGTTTGTTTTTATTGGACTTTGGATAAGCATTATATTGTTAATTGCAAACACAGAACGCCAAAAAAGAATAGCAACTGCTGGCATACATTTACTGATTCACCTTGCATACAGCACCTATTTTCTACATGGGCTTTATTTCAAGGGCGCAGGCGGAACTAGCTTAGGCTGGTTGGTATTTTTACTCTTTACCCTTTGTTTGCACCTAGTAATCAACTTAGGTATTCTTGCTTATAAGGCAATCAAAAAATCTTCGTGGCTATAAAATCAACCTCCAATAAATAAACAGCAATATCAAGCAAAAATACAGCAAATTGTTAAAAGTAAAGAGCCATTTTTCGCTGAAAGTCCATGCTTTTTCTTTAAAAATCATCCTATTTACATAAATCCCAGGCACAAAACACAAGAGCATGAATCTCGGCAAATAGGAAGCAAGTGTGAGCAAGGGAAATCTCTCGTCTTGATAAGGTGTAGGAAAATAAAAAATAAGGTCTATTCTAAGCAGAAGAAAGATATAATACAATAAAAATAGGTTGAAAATCGCCAAAATTGCTTTTAGCTTTGCCGTAAGGCTTGTTTTTTCCTTCCTAAAAAAGCTAATTCCAAAGAAAATACTAGAAAAAAAGAAAATTCCTCCGCAAAAAAGCATAAAAAAACGAAGAAAGTCATTATTTTGAGGGATTTTGTAATTGATTAGTCGCTGATATTCACTATTTGGCGGAAAAAGGCTTGGAATGGTGTAAGCATGGTCGCCTTTTGCAAGCTCTTCCTGCAAGTTAAATTTTACTTGATGCGTAAAATCATGGTAAAAATTAAGGTAAAATAGCCCTTCTTTTACATCTCGAATGATGGTGAGCAAAGTGCCATCGCCTATTTTGGGGCGACAAACGTGCATCGTATCCGACAAAGCCGTACAAAAAGTAAGGCTCGTATCTATTTTATTTCGCAAAAATGTTACGCCTTTTTGGTATTTGCCCTGCTTTATACTGCTAAAATCTGTAATTTGGGAAGGGCAAAAATTCCCCAAAACATACTTTGCTTCGCCTCCCATTATCAGCGTATCAGGTTCTACCACCAAATATTTCCCAGCTTTGTCTATGTAAAAAAACACATCTTCTTGAAAATAGCCATAATCATATTGTGAAATGTAGTTTTTTACTTCTTCTACCGTTTTGCACCGATGCAAAATCTCTTTTAAATAAAGGGTGGGATTGCTGATGCTTTTTTTGTGTTTTTGAGGCAATATTTCCTTTTCGGGAGGCGCGCTAGAAAGGCGAGAAAAGGTAAGCCCCGCCTCATTCATACCTGTTTGCGGAGCTATGCCATTTTTCCCATCTCGCCTACCACCCGTAAAAAATGCACCGTGTTCATTCATATTTTGGGCATTTTCAAACCAAAGTTGGCAATCCAAATAATAAGCGTCAAAATTGCTTCCTGCCATCGTTTTGTCGCCTACGGTTACTTTATAAGAACTGCAAGCAAGGCTATTTTTGGCAAAAAATAGCAGAAAAATTACCCAAAATGTGAATGTTTTCATTTGTTATTTAATTACGAGAAAAAAGGTGCTATCAAAAATGTAAGAAGGGTATTATTAGGCTAGATTTCCCTTGCTTGTTCCTGTTTCGTAATGGATAATTGTGTTATGCCATAAGCGCGATAAATATTCCTAAGTTTTTCGTGAATTTTTTTATTTTTTAGCGTGGGAATTAATTCCCACGCTAAAAAATAAAAAAAAGTACAGCATAAATAGCTTATTATCAAATACTTATTTGTATTCAAATGTAAGAAACGATAATTGCAGTTGTGTCAAACTATTAAGCGCGTAGAGGTTACTGTAACTCGAAAGTTTTGCCAAATCATCGGATAAAATGCTATTTTCCAGGGGAATTTTCGCGCTTGTTGTGGCAGCATTATAACTTTCTATCTTATTTTTCAATGCTCTAAACAAATAAAGCCCCTTTCCATTTTCTGAAAAATCACTCCCCAAAACATTCTCATTAAACAAAATATTTTGGCTTTGATAATTATTTGGAAGCGAAGTTTTCCCTATTTCGTTTTTTACAATCAATTCCTTAATTTTCGCACATAATTGGCTCATTTCGCTCAAATTTGGGTTTTCGGCAGCAGTCGCGCCTGTTTTTTCCTTCATTTGCTTCAACAAGTCCTCATTTTGGAGGTAAATTGCCACTTTTTGCTCAATAGATTGTTGCGAAGGGCGAACAGAAGTAAGTGCGAAAAGCAAACCCGCCACAATCGCCATTAAAATAGAGGAAATAATAGTGTTAAATTTCGTTTCGGGATTGCGAATTCCTGTAAAAAAGTAAGTAGGAATAAAAATCAGCCCTAAAATTCCCAAGGACGTTACCCACATTGCATTTGCCCATGGCCAATGTTGAATTTTAAATAGGGTAGAAAGGCTTATCAAAATGCCAAAAATTGTCCCAATTCCTGCAATTAATTTATCTCGGCTGCTGTTATTTTCGCGCAATTTCAACACAAACATTAAGGGAAAAAAACCAAAACATATCGTGAGAATGCCAATAAGTAACAAAATAGAAGCACCGGGCCAGTGCATAATTTTGAAAAATGAACCTAAAATAAAGGTTAAAACGGAAATAGCACCGCTTCCAATCATGATATTTTTCATGGTATAATAATGTTTAAAAGTTAATAATAAAATGGTTTCTTCTTCGATTTCCCGCAATTCTTGCTTGTAAAAAGTTTGAATTGTGGTCAGATAAAAACGGTCAAAATCGCCACCAACTTCAAGATTATTCTCAATAATGCAGCAAACATGGTCGAGGAGGTCTTGTTGCAAGCTCTCCATCTCGACACCCCGCGCCCGAATGTCATCGAGAATATAGTCAATTTGTTCGTCTGTCAGTAAATACATGATGAAAGGAAAAGTGAAGTCTTTTTTAAACCTAGTCAGGTTCAGGAAAAACCTGACTAGGTTCAGACCTGCGTAGGTGTTTCCTGCACCTACGCAGGTCTAATCTGTGGTTGAATGTCTAATAAAAAACGAAGCGTTTCGATAAAATCTGCGAGCTCACTAATTTTCTCTTGTACTTTGGTCGTTCCTGTTGGGCTAAGGCGATAATATTTTCTCACCCTTTTGCCAATAAATTCCGTTTCGCAAGTTACCAAACCCTCTTCCTCCAAAGCGTGCAGCGTAGGATACAAAGCCCCTTCCGTGATTTGGATTTTGTTCATTGTCAATTCCTTGACTCGTTGCGTAATCTCATAACCATACATTTTGTCCTTGTCCGCAAGTTGTTTTAGAACAATGGTTTTGAGCGTGCCTTTGATTAATTCTGATGAGTAAATCATATTTTATGTAGTTATAATGCAATACCTAAGACAAAGATACATAATATTCTTATGTATTGCAAACAAAATCGTGAAATTATTTTTAATGGGTTGATTATCAATGAAAAATAATTTTGAAAACTTGTAAAAATATGTCTGCCATTGTTTTTAGGTAG
>JBJXHA010000579.1:0-4733 GCA_046160275.1 Bacteroidia bacterium
GGGAATAGTGAAGGAAATAGCAATGCTTATACGCCACAAAATGGTGGCAATAATGGTGGGGGAGTTTTAGGAAATTATAACCCACAACATTATACCCCTCAAAATGCAGAAGAAGTACAAAAGGCTGTAGAAATACTCAAAAAATCGGGTGTGCCTGACAGTAAAATTCAGCAATGGACTGAGGCTGTGATGGGTGTAAATGGCAAAACGCCCGACCAGATTTTGACTCCTGCTTTGTTAAAAGAACTGGCTACGATGCCGCCAGAAGTGGCAAAACAAGTGATAGATAAGCTGATGAATAATGAAACTGTATGGAGTTCACAAGACGCGCCAATATTTCAAGATTCCAGCCCATTATTATCTGCAATGGCAAATTTTGCAAATTCTTATGCAGGGCAACCGCTAACTTCATTAGAGAGTTAAACCACTTATTTTTGTAACTGCGTACTGCTCACTTCATTTTATAGGGCAGTGCGCACCCATTCTTTTTTTATTTTTAATACTCAAATTATGAATACTGTTCAATTAACTAAAAATTTCTTAGAGAAATTTTATAATAACCTCAAAACGCAAGATGATACAAAGGATTGGGAGGAACTCCTAACCGCTTTAATCGAAATATTTATTTATGATACAGTAGAAGATACTTTTCAACATTTAGTTACAGACAAACGGAATAAAGTCTATGCTCCTTTATATATGTTGCAAGACCCTACTTCATTGATAAAGCCGTATAAGGGAGTTTTTTTGTTTTGGAAAAACAATTATACAAGTTCTCTTAGTTTTGGGAACGATTCGTCTGGAGTACCTGCTTATTGGTTAAGGATTGAGGGTAACGGTATCATAGGTATTGTAACCTCCGATATTGACGCAAATGGAAATTTTGAGGTATTGTTATTTGGTACTTATGAATCTTTGAATGAGCCTTTAAATTTTAAAAAGGTTACTTTAACAACTCAAAATTTTCGACAATTTGATTATAGCAAAGCAGCACCTTTAAGCCAACTTACCTTTTTAGGTATGGTTGAATTGATGGAACCGCCTGTAAAACGCCCCGATAATTTTGGAAACTGGACTAGCATTATGCCTACTTCGACACAAGTGTTGAACAAAGAGCAACAGCATATCCGAGATTATGTGCTGTATCGTAGGAGGGTTGCACCAAAGTACTTAGATAAAGGGAGTACTACACTTGATCACGTCTACCCCAATGGTGGCACACATAACGAGGTTGAGAATCAGGGGGGGAGTCCGCTTTCTTATCCTCCTTCTATTCAAAATGATGTCGAAGCAAAAACAATTTGGGCGGAATTTGCAAGGACTGAAGGAGCTTATTATTCTTTACAAACGCATGATGACCAAGTATATACTTTTGGGATAGGTTTTGCAAAAAATAATGCGCTAAACTTTCTAATAGATATTGTCGTAAATACAGGTGGGGTTCAAAATATCGTTATAAAAAACTGGTTTTCTGACTGCGGAATTGCTGTTGATACAACAGTTTCGCTTCCAAAGTTGCATATCATGAATGATGAGGGAAGCATGTTAAGTTTTTCGTATGAGGCGGGCGGGGAGGCTCATACACAAATTACGCAGTTTCTAGGAAGAAAAAGGAGTTTAGTAATGGATATAGGGGGTACAAACTATTTTTACAACTGCGTAGTACATATTCTTAATAACCAAGAAGATGATATTAAAAATGTTGTACTAGAGCAGGCATGGAAAAATCTCAATAAAACACTTAAACCCATTCTTGATTTCAAAAATACGAACACAACCCCGAATGTTATCCATACTGATGCAATATTGCTTGTTGCCCATTTGGAGCATTGGTTACCTAGTTATATGGCTAAGATTGACGATTTGGGGCTAAACGACTTAGCAACCGTTAATGAACAAATTTATAAGATTGTTTATACATTTGTAAATAACTCTTTAAGCAAACCAAGTAAAAACGCAATCAAAATAGGATTGCTAGAAAATGGAAGGCTAGGGCAAAAATGGTTAGGAGATTACTCTATTGATTCAAAGGGAAACATCACTATTACGCCTAAGTATTTAAGTTTATTTACAAAGCCTGAATATTTGAGCAACCCAACAAATTCTCTTGTAATTCTTACCCATAGCAATAAGACCTATTATCTTCCACAACCTTAGCCATGTATAGAGTTTTAATACAAAATCTTGTATTGCTTACCATTATTAGTTGCACTGCTAATAATGGTAAGTTTACTAGGTCTCAAATAGATACTAGCCATAGCAAACCTAAAACCTTTTCGCAAGACTCGGTTCGTTTTTTTCAAGACATTACCTTTTTGAGTGAGCAAAATAAGGCTAATTACTTAGAATATTATGAGCATAAGAAGTACGGCAATCTACTGGCATATTCTGGGTATCTAACTTTTTATCGCTCAGATAGCTTGGACTCTTATTACTTAAAATTAGGAGGTTTTGAAAAGATTTGGGCAGCAGACAAAGGGCTTATTCTTTCGATAGATTCGAGTGATAAGAGGATAGGCATTGAAAATATTTGGGAAACGACCTCTTACCTTAGTGAGTATTGGACGTTAACAGGCAATTTTGAAAAATTTATGCCTAATTTTGTGAAAATTATCCATGAAAGCGATAAATATAGAGAGTATGAACTTCCTTCTAAAAATGGTTTTTCCTGTATATTGATTGATAAGAAAGAGAAAAGGTTATTAAGTACACATGATTGGCTAAACAATGGTTATGAGTGTATGAGATTCGACTTTAGAATTTGTTTGGATAAAAACACCCCTCTTAACGCAAAGTATTTAAAAAGATGCAATGACATTAAAAGCGAGCTTGTACTAAGTACCACTTATGTTAGGCAAGTAGGAAAAGGGTATATTTCGAGTAAACGCTATAAAGGATATAAGATTGATTTTCCAAATGGTAGATAAATCTTGAAGGCATGGAAGATTATGTAAATGCCCTCAAAACCGCAGGTTTAAACGACAGCGAAATCGCCACCGTCATCAAACAAAATGCGGGTTTAACAGGCAAGCCGCTTGCGCAAGTCTTTACCCCAAGTGTTATCGCTGCTTTGAAGGATATTGACCCCGAAGTAGCGCAGGCTATTGTGCAGGCTTTGGCGGGGACTGAAAATGGAGGCGAAAGCATTGAAAATGCAGAAGATTTGGGGGCGCGACTTGCGGAATTTTTAGGGCAATACGAAGGGCAAGAAATAGGAGCTTTGCTTAACAATATAGATGTTTCAACACTAGCATAAGGTTAATGCCGTTCAATGGCAGTTTTCTTTGGCTGTTGAACGGCTATGTTTTTATTTATTCACTTTTTTTATCAAAAAACAACATGAATATCGCAGTTCATCCCGCAGAATTGATACAAAAATTCTTGCTCAAATTTTCAAATACCTATTATAGATCTTCCGAAAAAGAGAAGCAACAACGTTTTGCGCAAAATGTAAAAGCCGTTTTTCAGGGAACATTGAATCATATTTTTACTCAAGTTCAAAAAAGCAGCGTTTCTCAACCGCTTTCGCAAGCAAGGGTAGGCACACTAGTATTTTGGGTAGAAAATCAGCAGACACAATTAGGCATTTTTTTAGAGAAAACAGCTACCCATTTTCGCGTTTATCCCATCAATTCAACCAACCTGCTTTTTCAGTCTGCCGAACTAACGACAAATCAAGTGCAAATTTTAGGCTGCTTTCCGCCATCTTTCTTAAGCGAAGAACTGACAGGAAACTTCACCTCTGATATAAGTTATCCTACGCCTCCAGGCTTTAAAATGTATTATGTTGCAAACACAAGCGCGATTGTAGACGAAGGCACTAAAGAGGTCATTGGTGTAGATGATGCTTTTCTTGCTTTAACTGGGCAATCTTCTGAAAGGCAATGGTTTATTGACGCTTGGAATTTGCTACGACAAACCTCGCTTGGCGAAGATTTGTATCAAAGGTTTACGACTAATAACCCACAATCTGGGCAGCCCGAAGATATTGTGTTTTTATGTCTGAGCGAAAAAAGTTACACTTCATACGGAACTACTTATCCTTGTATAAGCAATGAAGTCGACGGATTTGGCAATAAAATAAACATAGATAATAAACCTAATGGCATTTCGACAATAAAATATAACCAAACCCCCATATTTAATGATGTGGAGGTCACAAACCACTTAGGAAAGCGTATTCACCTTGTCGAGTTCCATAAAAAGGTGATACTTAACTTATCAGCTCAGACAAAATCGTCTTTTGAATCTATAGATGCGCAAGGAGACCCAACAATGCGCAATGCTCTACAAAACAGACTTCACGATATTGAAGTACAAAAATTAGCTGAAACGATTTACCACGAGTTGCGTTATCATATAGACTGGGATCCTAATAATAACATGATAAACGTACCTGATGTCGAAAAGCCCAATACTCCTAGAAAAGGTTATAAATTTGACGAGCATGACGTTTGTGGGGACAACGACGGAGAACACCCTTTTTATCAAGGAGAATTTAATGGAGTTATTAACGATGCAAAGGGAGTCTCTGGTTATTTATCAGATTGGTTTGATGACTTAAATAATAATATTCTGCCTTTTTTTGATAACCCAACAACTCAAAAATTAATCAAGGATTACAATAAGAAGTTTGGAATAGCTGAAAGCGTAACAGAAACATTTTTAATTGCTTTTCGGAATAAAATTATTACTCAAGGCAATCACGCCTTCAAATCTCAACTCTATAACCT
>JBJXHA010000580.1:0-5047 GCA_046160275.1 Bacteroidia bacterium
GCAAAATAGGAGAGAAAAACGCCCCTTTTTCGCGGTCAGCTCCCACAATTTGAAAATCATTCAGGCTGCCATATACTAATTGACAAGAGCGTTGCAATTCCAATACGCGCTCCGTTACTTCTTTTACTTGCGTTTTCCCTGCCAATGCGCCCATTCTCACTCCCTCCACAGCAGGATTTCCCACTACTGTTTTCGACAACTCTTTACCTAAAGCAATTTGAACATCTTCCATTAAAGCTTCAGGCACAATAATTCTACGAATAGCCGTACATTTTTGCCCTGCTTTTACCGTAATTTCCTTTCTTACTTCTTTGATAAAAAGGTCAAATTCAAGTGTACCTGGTTTTGCATCAAGCCCTAACACTGTGCAATTTAAAGAATCGGCTTCCATGTTAAAAGATACCGCTTCTTCTAACAAACGTGGGTGCGATTTTAACATTTTACCTGTACTCGCGCTTCCTGTAAAGGTTACAACATCTTGGGTCGTTACAAAATCTAAAATGCCACGCGCAGAGCCACAAATTAACTGCAAACTTCCTTCGGGTAAAATGCCAGAAGCCACGATTTCTCTCACTACGGCTTCTGTTAAAAAAGAAGTAATCGAAGCAGGTTTTACAATCGCAGGCACACCAGCTAACAAATTCACTGCAATTTTTTCTAACATTCCCCAAACTGGGAAATTAAACGCATTAATGTGAATCGCAACACCCTCTTTGGGTACCATGATATGATGTCCTGCGAAGGAATTGTCTTTAGAAAGTGTTGCAGTTTCCCCATCAACGTAGTATGGAAGGTTAGGAAATTGGCGACGCAAAGACGCATTTGCAAACAAATTCCCAATTCCCCCCTCAATGTCAATCCAAGAATCAACACGAGTAGCTCCTGTCCAAGCAGAAATGGCATAGAAATCTTCCTTTTTAGAAAGTAAATGCAAAGCTAAGGCTTTGAGCATATTTCCGCGCTCATGAAAGGTCATTTTGCGGAGTTTTCGATTGCCGACCGTCCTTGCATACTTCATCATCGCATCAAAATCTAATCCCTGCGAACTCGCAACGGCAACAGGCTCGCCCGTAATCGCATGAAACAAAACTTCTCCCGTAGCAACGGAAGGATGAAACTTGCCTTCGGCGTAATTTTGGAGGTGTAGCATATTAACTTACTATATAATTCTTATGTTATGAACAAAATGCGTCTATCCAATGTGGCGCATCACATCTAAGATGTATATGCTCAAAATTTTCATTATCCATTAGAAAACTATATTTTTTAGCAACAGATTTGGGTTCGAGTGCTGGATTTGTAGAAAAAACAATCCCTTTATAATGGATTGAGGTGAAATTTTCTAATTCTGTGTGGCTCATCAATTTATGTTGAATCGCCAAATCAACAATATATTGTATAAAATGTTTTAAATAAAGTTGAGTTGCCTTAAGTTGTTTTACTGCGCCCGTAGTGTTATCAGATTTCAACTCTATTAAAAAGATAAAAAGCTCCTGTTTTTGTGGATAAATAAGGCAATAATCACATTTACTTCTTAATTCTTTTTTGTCCGTTCGAAACAAAGGAAATAAGTCTTTCTCCTGCCCATCAATCACCAAATCATCAATAGGAATGAGCAATGTTTTCTTTCCTCTACCTTTATGCAATACAACTTGTTTACATTTACTTTCTACAGATTTTTCCGTCAGAATAATTTCTCTTTCTTCTTCCATCACGAAAAAAGTATCATGCAAAACTTCTTTCAATACTTCAAATAAGGTCATAACTTAATCAAAAAGGGTATAATAAATTTCCTGTTCAGCTTGGTTTAACTCTTCGATTTGTTGGTTAATGCTGCTTACCTCAATGCCTTTTTCATCGGGAGAAATGTCCTTTACTTCGCAATCGCCTTCTTCATCAAGTTCAAAAAAGTAAGTGCCTATTTTTGCATGATTCAATATCATCGCTTCGTCATATCCATATTTTTGCATCAAACGCGCTTTTTCCTCATGGTTTTGATTGAGCATAATCATGTTGTTAAATTCCCGCAAAATGTAATCGCTGTGTGTACTTAAAATTACTTTTATCCCACGATTTACCATTTTTGCAAAAATTCTAGCCACAAATCGTTGATTATCAGGATGCAAATTTAACTCAGGCTCATCTATAATAAATACATCACCCTCCTCTGCCTGATGTCGCAAATACACAACTAAATGCGAAAGCGATTTCACCGTAGAACCCGAAACCTGCATCTGTAAACGCTTGTTCTTACCAATTTTAAAGAAAGTTTCGCCATTTTCATCAATGACAATTTTTCCCTTTAAAATGTGGGATTCTAGTTCATCAGCTAAATCGGAAAAAGGGGAAATTTTATTTTTTATATTCGATAAATTTTGCTGTGATTTAATAAACTCCTCCACAGGCAAGGGATAAGAATTTACCCTTTTTTTCAATAGTTCATCTCTTTCTTTTCCATTTAAATGCATCATTTCATTGGTAACATCAAAACGATTGTTATAAATTTCTTTGGAAAAAGTGCTGATTGCAAGGCGTTCTATGGGGAGAAAGCGGAGGCGAGATGGATTTAAAAGCCTAAAAATATTGGTAAATATAAAAATAAGGGACAATCCAATAGCGTTTATATCGCTTTCGTTAATTTCTTTTAATATAACATCATGCCCTAATTGACTAGGCAAGAATCCATGTACAATGTCCAAGTAATCCTCATCATCTTGACCTCGATTAGTCACACCAATCCCATAAATAGGAAATTCTATACTATCAGTTATAATTTTATAAGACTTTCCTTCAACATCAATTAAGCGAATTTTACCAATATTCCGAACCATTAGAGTTAGGTTATTAGTAAATGTAGAAATAATCATTTGCTCCAAAGCCACAACTTCATCCTCTCCTAATATTTTTTTTTGAAATATATTTAACGAGTCAGTGTGGAAACTACGTATGTCTATCAAAAGAGTTTCAATAATTTCATCTATATTTATTGTTAGATAACCAATGTTAATAATTTTTTCTACCAATTGATATATTGTGGGGTAATTTCTTTTTGAAAAATTATATATATATTTTTTTGCAAAAGAAATATCATCAAAAGCAATATCTTTTACGTTATTATTGTATTTATACACACCCCAAACCGCGTACGCCAAATACGTTTTCCCTGTATTATTATGTCCGCAAAAAATAATGAGGTCTTTGTCTAAGTCTATTTCTGCGTGTTTGATATTTCCTAAATTTTGTACTGAAAACTTCATGTTTTACCTTGTTTGAGAATGAAAGCCCCAAAATTACAACCTTTTCAGCAATAAAAAAAGAAGCTGCTACTCCTTTTTCGCTCCAATTCCTGTGTCATTTAGGTAGGCAAGCAGGAGCAGGGCAATTTGTCGAATTTGGGCTTTGTCTTCTTTGATTGCGAAAATGTGGGATTTCCCATTTACCCAAATGCAAAGCCTATCTGCGCTACTTTTTCCCACTGGTACATTTTCGTACAAAATATTTTCTATTTCTTCGTTGTAAAAAATGTGTTCCTTAGAGAATATATTTCTTTTCTTTAGGGTGATTTTTCCCCTTTCCACGGTGATTTTGAGAGGGCTAAGGAAAAAGTTGAGGAGAGAAAAGAAGGCAACTACTCCCATAAATTTATAAAAACCTAAAGGAAGGAACTGTTTTTCCATTGTCCAATTCCAAAGCGTAAATATCAGCACTATCACCCCCCACGTTAGTGAGATATTTAACACATCTTTCCATGTCATTTGATAAGAAAGTTGAAGCGTTTTTTCTCCTTCTATCTCACTGATTTTCAAGGAATAGCGAGATTCTTCTCCTATTAATGCGGGAAGTTCTTGTATCTCCGCAATGCTCGTGTTCCTTCGTTTTTGGTTGTATTCTTTCGCCCATGCTAAGGTATTTTTGTACCCACAGGCATCGCAACAAGCCTCATCACGCGAAGCATAAATATTTTCAGGAGGGTAAACTGTTTCGCACCTAGGACAAATGAGTTGTGTCATCATTGGAGAATAAATAGGAGGTAAATAATATTGAGGGAATTTAAGCAGTTCAGGTAGTTTATCAAAGTGTTAATTCATCGGCATCTAAACACCTAACACCTCGAATTGTCGTTGTGTAGATGCCGCGATATTGAAAGAGGGTATGTAAATTGCAATTTTTTCCAATTTCAATCCAAAAAACGATTCAAAATTTGGTGGAAGATACCTAGAATTTGAGGGAGTTGTATAAGGTAATAATTTTTCACGTCTATATATACTTTGTCCTTCTCTAATTTCAAAAATTTCCACACATCACCTGTAACAGCGCAACCATAAATACAGGGCATAGGTTTTCCTTTTTGCTCGTTATAAAGCATAGAGGCATACATTTGAGCGATACACTGTGCTTGCCCATATTCAAAGTTTTCGTCTTTTGCTTCCACCAAAGTAACAATAGGAGCTTGCATCACACTCTTGCGTGGATGTTTTGCAAAAAAGAAATCACATTCTCCTGACAAATCACGCCCACTATCCACCAATAACTCTTCCCCCGAAAATAAAGTAAAATCGTTGGTAAATTTTACAGCAACCTCCATCAAAATGGGCGAAATGAGCCTTTCTGATTTTGTTTTCTCATTTGTAAGCGGCAACAACTCTGCCAACGCTAATGATTGTTGAAGCCAATTAGAAGGTTCTATTATTTGAATATATGGAAACAATATCTCATCTATTTCCTCCAAAGCTAATTTTTCTAAGGTTTGCCTTAAACTTTTATAATTACTATATCCCATATTTTTGCTAATTGATGATACAAAGATACAAATAAAACCTGTTAGTTACGCGATTTTTTGTTTTTCGCTCAATATCTAACAAATTGTTTCCCTTTTGCGCAAAATTGTGTTATTTCGCTTTCTATTTTCTGCTGGTTATGATGCTTGGTAAATATTTCGCGGAAAATTGTTCTCCATTTTCAAATCTTCATTATCTATTTTTATGAAACAGTTGTATTTATTTTTATTTTTATGGGGGATTTTATTGGGTTCTGTGGCAAATGCAGG
>JBJXHA010000581.1:0-3055 GCA_046160275.1 Bacteroidia bacterium
GGCGAGTTTGGAAAGAAGGAGGTTTTGTAAATCCAATAGTTGTTGATTTTCAGTACTAATATTTTGTTTGTGTACCACCATTTTTGAAATAAAATAGTCGAATTTTTCAACTTGTTTTCTTTCTGGAATTACAATTAGAAAATCAAAAATCTGTTGCCCACTAATATGAGGAATTGATGTACCAGTTTGAACTTGTGATACATGATTTTCAAAACATAGTACACACATTGAATAGAAAATGAAATTTTGATACTCTTTATTCTTAGCTCTTAAACAAGATACTCGTTGAGCAAGAAGTAAGGGTAAATCATATCTACTTATCATTGCCCAGTTTTTTCCGACTTTTGAGCCGTCCATGCCTATTACAATATCATTCTCTTGCAAATAGCATTTTTCCATTCTATAAACAATTTCATTATCCCATTTTTTATGATTATCCCATCTTAAAAACTTTTCAGAAACATTTTCCCCACGAAGAACACTTATACCTTTATCGTTTACATATTCTTCTCCTTTAAAAGCAAAACCCATTATTTGTGTACTGACATCTTCCAATTTTCCAGCCCTCCACCCTTTCGGTATCTCTCCCAACTCACTTTCCACCATTTCCCCACCACTACTTTTATACGGCTTGCCATCTTCATCGGGAAACTCAAAATCCACAAACCACTGCTTATAAATCGCCTGTGCAGTTTCTTCTAATTTTTGTATCAGTTGTTGATTGAGGGCTATGCGGTTTTGTATGACCTTGTATTCTGCTACGATTTCTTTTTGCTTGCTAATGGAGGGAATAGGTAATTGCATTTCACAGAAATCTTCCCAACTAAAAATTTCTCTGGCACTTCCATGACTCATAAATCTTGCATAACGGTCAAATTCAGGTCTGCGAAACCACATCATTAAATATTCAGGTAGTAGTTCGTTGGTGTCTTTTACTTCAAATGGCGTGTATGCTTGTGAAATCAATGCTTTATCAAAATCTTGAAACAAAGCAATGGTTATTTTATCGCCATTTCTTGAAGTTACTGGGCTGTATGCAAGTTGATTCCGATTAATTATTTTATAGGTAGTCATATCCGTTCCTATTGTATTGGCAATAGAAGGGATAAATTGTTTAGAAATGCTTAAACCTACTAAAGGTAAATCTTTCAGTTCTTTATTACGTTTCTCCACAAGTTGAATGTAATCACCCAATCGTTTATAATTTGATTTCATAGCCTAATTCTTTAAATACATTTAATAAATCCTTTTTTGATTGTTCTTCTGCGTTTAGTAACTCGGCAAATTCCGCTTGCAAACTTTGCATTTTTTCGTCAAAGTCAATATTTTCATCTCGGTTTACAAATTCAATGTATTTGCTTGGCACAAGTGAAAAATCTTTTTTGGCAACTTCTTCCAAGGTAGCAGAATAGCAATACTCCGCAATATTTTCTGTTTTATTAGATTGCCATTGATGGTAAGTATCCGTTACCTTTTTTATATCATCATCAGAAAACTGTGTATATTTTTTCTCAAAAGGCTCTCCCATTTGTCGTAAATCCATAAAGAGGATTTCTTTTTCACGTTCTCGGTATTGACGAGCAATATCTCCAATATTTTTGTGTTGTGCTTTTTTGTTTTTGTTCAAAATCCAAAGCGTAACACTGATGTCAGTCGTATAGAATAAATTTCTTGGCAGCACCAAAATCGCTTCTACCAAATTGTTTTCAATCAGCTTTCTACGGATTTTATATTCTTCGCCACCGCCACTCAATGCGCCATTTGCCAAGATAAAACCAGCTACGCCATTTTCGGAGAGTTTGCTCACCATGTTGAGAATCCAAGCGTAATTTGCATTGCTTTTGGGCGGTACGTCATAGCCAAGCCAACGCGAGTCGTCTGTGAGTTCGTTTTCGCCTCTCCAGTCTTTTTGGTTAAAAGGTGGATTTGCCATGATGTAGTCAGCTTTGAGGTCTTTGTGTTGGTCATCGGCAAAAGTATCAGCCGCTTTTTCGCCCAAATTTCCCGTAATGCCTCGTATCGCAAGGTTCATTTTCGCCAACTTATAGGTAGTATTTGTATATTCCTGTCCATAAATTGAAACCTCTTTTTTGCTTCCATTATGCGCTTCTATGAATTTTACTGATTGCACAAACATACCGCCTGAACCGCAAGCAGGGTCATAAATGATGCCTTTGTAGGGTTCTATCATTTCGGTAATGAGATTTACGATGCTTTTGGGGGTGTAAAATTCACCTTTTCCTTTTCCCTCTGCCAAAGCAAATTTGGAGAGAAAATATTCATACACTTTGCCTACTACATCTTGCTTAGGGTCTTTTGTGGTATCAATGTCATTGATTGTATCCAGTAAAGCAGCAAGTTTTGTTTTGTCTAAACCTAAGCGAGAAAAATAATTGTCGGGCAAAGCACCTGCTAAGGCTTTGTTTTTCTTTTCAATCGTATGCAAAGCCGTATCAATGAGCAGCGCGAGGTCGTCTTGTTTTGCTTTTTTCATCAAATACGACCAACGAGAAATTTCTTCCAAGAAAAATACATTGCTCATCGTATAAAACTCAGGCATTTCGAGGTATTTCTCACGCCCCTGCGCAATCAAGCCAGCTCTATGCGTTTCAAACTTATCACTTGCAAACTTTAAGAAAATCAAACTTAATACTACGTGCTTATACTCCGCAGGTTCAACACTTCCTCTTAACTTATTCGCTGCTTCCCAAAGGCTTACTTCGATAGCCTTTTCCTTGCTCTCTTTACTCTTTGCCATGTATGTTGATTATGAATGGTTTATATCAATTAATTGTATCCTAAACGATAACAAAATACGCTAGTATTTTCCCGCCCCGAAATTATAGGGAAAACCTTGTTTTTGCAAGTTTTGAATAGGATTTTTTGGGATAGCAAGATAAAGTTTCTAAAAAAGCAGTTGAATGTAGTTAATTACGATTTTAAAATGATTTGTGATTGTATGGCTGTGAGATAACTTTTTATTACTGCCTATATTTTTGGGTGAGTTTGCATACGTTTAGCAAGTATTTTATTTGCATTTTTTTTCATATTGTTA
>JBJXHA010000582.1:0-14049 GCA_046160275.1 Bacteroidia bacterium
CCTGCATTTATTAAATCTTGCATATAACGATAAAACAAAGTCAATAGCAAAGTACGAATATGACTACCATCAACATCGGCATCAGTCATAATGACAATTTTATGGTAACGAAGTTTGCCCAAGGCAATTTCCTCATCAGAACCTATCGTAATTCCTAATGCTGTAATAATGTTGCGAATTTCTTCATTTTCGTAGATTTGAGCAGGGTGCGCTTTCTCTACATTCAGAATTTTCCCGCGCAAAGGTAGAATTGCTTGGAATTTACGGTCGCGCGCTTGTTTCGCACTACCTCCCGCAGAATCTCCCTCAACCAAATATACCTCACATTCCTCAGGAATGCGGCTTGAGCAGGTTGCTAATTTTCCAGGTAAACCCCCACTCACTAAATTTGAACGTTTATGAACGGCTTCCCTTGCTTTTTTTGCGGCAAAACGCGCTTCAGCAGCAAGTACAACTTTCTGTACAATTTTTTGGGCAATTTTTGGATTTTCTTCCAAAAAAGTATTCAACTGGCGATTCACCACTTTTTCTACCGTTCCAGCCACATCACTATTGCCAAGTTTGGTTTTAGTTTGTCCTTCAAATTGAGGCTCAGGCACTTTCACCGAAATGATGCAAGTCAAACCTTCACGAAAATCGTCAGGCGCAATTGTTACCTTCACTTTTTTCAATAAACCTTCTTTTTCTGCATAATCTCTTAGCGTTCTCGTCAAGGCTTTTTTGAAACCTGTAACGTGCGTGCCACCTTCATGCGTATTGATATTATTGACGTAAGAGTGAATGTTTTCGCTAAAAGAAGAATTATATTGAATTGCTAACTCTACAGGAGTCGAACCATCATCTGATTCGCCCGTAATATAAATAGGTGGCTGATGCAAAGGAGAGCGACTTGAATCTAAATATTGCACAAATTCGGAAAGTCCGCCTTGTGAATAAAAAACTTTTGTCAAAAATTCGCCATTTTCATCAGATTGTACATCTATTTCGCCTGCTTTTTCGCGTTTATCCGTTAACACAATGCGAATCCCTTTATTCAAGTAAGATAATTCTCTTAAACGTGAAGCCAAAGTATCAAAACGGTATTCTTTTACTATAAAAATGGTAGTATCTGGCCAAAAGCGTGTTTCTGTTCCTCGTTTATCAGACTCGCCAATCACTTTTACAGGAGCTTGCGCGACCCCTTTTTTATAGTTTTGATAATACACATTCCCCTCACGATATACCTTCACCTCGCAATCACGAGAAAGCGCATTTACACACGAAACCCCAACACCATGCAAACCACCCGAAACTTTATAGCTATTTTTATCAAACTTTCCGCCCGCGCCTAGTTTTGTCATTACCAACTCCAACGCAGAAATTCCTTTTTCTTCATGAGTATCTACAGGAATCCCGCGCCCATTATCCAAAACGCTAATAGAATTGTCTTCGTGAATGGTAACTTCAACTTGGTCGCAATGCCCTGCAAGAGCCTCATCAATAGAGTTATCAACTACTTCATATACAAGGTGATGCAATCCTCTTTCTCCTACATCACCGATGTACATAGAAGGGCGCATTCTCACGTGTTCGATGCCTTCTAGTACTTGAATATTACTCGCCGAATATCCATTTTGGTCTGCCATGTTTTGCGTTAAATCTACTGTATCAGATGCCATATATTTACGTTCTCTTTTTGACAAAATTATTGTGCAAATATACGAAATATTGGGGTTTTACCAAAATTAAATTTTTAGTAAAAAGAAGGAAATCCTGTGTTTGTTTTCTCTCTTAATAAGACGAATTGGTAGGGTCGTGGAAGCATGGAATGAAAGCTGGATATTTGAATTTAAAATAAACACAACTGCACTAGCAGCTTATAGTCAAATCATTAACAATAAATATGCAGACCAATATCAACACCAAAACAAATCTATTTATGGCGTAGGTATGAGTTTCGACAGCACAGAAAAGAAAATTACTGATGTGATGATGCGAAAGATAAGGTAAATGCCATTCCTCTATCAATTTGTTTCAATCCATTCTTTATAAAAGAAAAATTTGGCATTCGTCAAATATTTCCCCATATTTGCCCTGTTATTTCTCGTGTTATCCCATTGTATAAAGCAATTTTTTCGTATTTGTGAAACATCTTTTCTACTTTCTTCTCATTTTCGCTGTCTTATTTTCATATACACCTGCTTCTTATTTGTATATGAAACAAGACGCAAGCACTATGTGCAATGAGAAAGGCTGTGATGCAGATGACGAGAATACGGAATACGAAAAGGAACTCAAAGAGTTTTTTGCAAATGCAATGGAGAAATTGTACTTTCAAGCATACGAGTCCTACATACATACTTCTTATTTTTATCTCTTCAAACACTATTATGTGATAAGAGAGAACCTGTCACCTCCACCAGAAATGGGGTAGTTTACCTTTTTATTATAACAAAATGATTCAGGCACTTGCGTTGACGCATGCTGCCTACCTTAGCTAAATTCTAATATTTACCTATCGCAACATAGGTTTATTTTTCATTCATCATATCCAACAGTATTTCACAACCTTTCGTTTGGGGAAACCCCTAGACATTTGTTGCCACATTTCGGTTTTCATCTTTCAATCCATGGAAAAAATAAAATCTTCTCTTAGATCCGATATTTTATCGGGTATGGTTGTTTTTCTGGTAGCATTACCCTTGTGTTTGGGGATTGCTTTAGCGAGTGGTGCGCCACTTTTTGCAGGTATTATTTCGGGCGTAATTGGGGGAATTGTAGTGGGTTTAATAAGTAATTCTCAACTGAGCGTTTCGGGTCCTGCCGCAGGCTTAACTGCTATCATTTTGAGTGCGATTACCCATCTTGGCTCTTACGAGCTATTCCTATTAGCCGTTGTATTAGCAGGATGTATCCAAATTCTTTTGGGTTTTTTACGAGCAGGTACAATTTCTAGCTATTTCCCCTCAAATGTCATAGAAGGGATGTTAGCCGCGATTGGGGTTATTATTATTCTCAAACAGCTCCCTCATGCCATAGGTTATGACATAGATAATGAAGGGGATTTCTTTTTTATAGAAGACAAAACAGGGCATAATACCCTTTCAGCTATCATTGATGCTATCAATTTCACGCATTGGGGAGCAGTAAGTATTACCTTAGTTTCTTTGGCAATCTTGATTGCTTGGAATAAATCTTCCTTTTTAAAAAAGGTAAAATCCGTCCCCCCCGCACTGATTGTCGTGATTGTGGGAACGCTTATGAATGAAATCTTCAAAGCGACAGGTTCTCCTTTCGCCGTAAGTCAAGAGCATTTGGTCAACTTACCACAGCCTGCCTCTTTTCACGATTTTTTAGGGCAATTTGATACACCAAATTTTTCAGGTATTTATCATCAAAAAGTGTGGATTACAGCCATTACAATCGCAATGGTAGGAAGCATCGAAACGCTATTGTGTATAGAAGCTGCGGATAAAATGGATCCGTTGAAGCGTTATACAAATAGCAATTTGGAGCTAAAAGCACAGGGAATTGGCAATATTTTGAGTGGTTTGCTTGGCGGAATCCCCATGACTTCCGTCATTGTACGAACTTCTGCAAATGTAAATGCAGGCGGAAGAACCAAAGCAGCGGCAATTGCACACGGCATTTTTCTTTTATTGGCAGTCCTCACCATTCCTTTTTTACTCAACAAAATCCCTTTGGCTTGTTTGGCTGCTATTCTGTTGATGATTGGTTATAAATTGGCAAGCCCCAGTATTTTTTCTCATATGTGGAAAAATGGTATGTATCAATTTGCACCTTTTATTATAACAGTTATTGCTGTGGTATTCACAGATTTGCTCAAAGGCGTAGGAATTGGATTAGTGATTAGCTTGGGTTTTATTTTGGTAGGCAATATGCAGGTTGCTTTTTTTCTACAAGATAACAAACACAAGGAAGAAGATACAATTGTTATCAAACTTGCACAAGAGGTTTCTTTTTTAAATAAGGCGGCTATCAAAAAGACTTTATTAAATTTACCTCCTAATAGTAAAGTGATACTTAATGCAAAAGATACAGTTTATATTGACTACGATGTGCTACAATTAATTAAAGACTTTCTAAACGGTAGGGCAAAAGACCAAAACATTTCCATGGAATTAGAAGGAGTTCGAGAATCTTATAATATAGCTAATTTTATTCATCATTAAGCTAATGAAATCATACGAAAAATTATTATTTAACAACAAAGAGTGGTCGGCTGAAAGGCAAGCCAAAGACCCTGAGTTTTTTACGCGATTGGTTAATGTCCAAACGCCTGAGTTTTTGTGGATAGGTTGTAGCGACAGCCGCGTCCCCCCTGATGTGGTTACAGGTACGCTGCCAGGTGAGATTTTTATCCATAGAAACATTGCGAATATGGTGGTACATACTGACCTCAATTTGCTAAGTGTTTTGGAATATGCAGTACATCATCTCAAAGTGAAACACATTATTGTATGTGGACATTATGGTTGTGGTGGCGTAAAAGGCGCGATGGGAAGACATAATTTGGGCATCATTAATAAATGGGTGCGCAACATCAAAGATGTATATACCATGCACAAAGGTGAGTTAAATGCCATTGAGAGCGAGGACGATAGACTTAATCGCCTGATTGAATTAAACGTGCAGGAGCAGGTAATGAATTTAGCAGAAACTTCTATCGTTCAAAAGGCATGGAAAGAGCGTCAAGCACCTATGCTACATGGTTGGGTATATGGGCTAAGTGATGGATTGATTAAACCTGTGATGGAAATGGGACCTGAATCACTCAGTACCTTAGATGATATCTATGTGTTTGATAATTTGTAGGATAAAAAAGCAGGCATAGCGCATTTTTGCTTGTGCCTGCTTTTGCTTTATTTAGGCTGCTTTTATGCTTTTTTTAAGAGGCGCGTGGAGGTATTTGCATGGGATAATTGGATATGGTTTTCTAAACCACTTATTTTGATGTTACCGCCCGCAGCTTTGTAGTCGTGGGTGAAACGATTGAGCAGCAGCATAGAAGTATGGTCAACGATGCTTGCTTGGCTAAGGTCAATGATTACTTTTTTGTGTTGTGGCAGGGTTGCGAGTATTTTTTTTAAGCCTAATATATTGGAAAAAACCAAACCGCTATTTGCAGTAACTACCTGGGTATCTCCTTTTTCTTGTACTTCTATTTCTGCTGAGAAAAGGTGTTTGGGGGCGATGCCATTATATAAATTCATCATCAACTCCCCTAAAATCCCTACGCCTATTCCTATCAATAAATCAGTAGCTAGGGTAACGATAACGGTAAGGGTAAACACGACAAATTGCTCTTTGCCGATGTGCCAAACGTGGATAAATTCTTTGGGGTGTGCCAAACGAAAACCGACAAAAATGAGCATTGCTGCCAAAGCTGCATTAGGAATCATTTCGATAAGGGGGACTGCCATTACAACGGCAAGCAATAAAAATATGCCATGGAAAAAGTTAGCCCAACGTGTTTTCGCGCCATTTGCCACATTTGCCGAGCTACGCGCAACTTCGCTAATCATTGCTAACCCTCCTAATAGCCCTGAAACGGCATTTCCAATTCCTACGGCAATCAAATCTTGGTTAAAATCGGATTTGCGTTTGTATTCGTCCATGCCATCAATCGCTTTTGCTGTAAGCAACGACTCTAGGCTACCAATCAAGGCAAACAGGACAACATACATGGCAAAATCGCCCAAGTGGGTGGTAATACCTGCAAAATCAGCGTTGATTAATCCATGACTTACAAAAGGCGAGCCTGTTTGGAAATTTTTCCCATTTGTAAAAGCCTCGAAAATGTTCCCAATTTTTACCAACGCATAATTAGAAATAGCAGATTCATGTTGTATATCTAAATAAACGCCCATCGGAATTGCAACCAATAAAACGACTAAGGGCGCAGGAATTTTTTTGATTTTTTCGTGTTTTAAAATGCTAAATACGATTAAAATTGCCAAGCAAGTTATCCCGATTTCCGTTAAATGTGCGTTTTCGTGTAAAATACTTGCAGGAATCATCGCCAATAATTCGAGGGGTTCTTTACCTTTGACTTCGGCAGGCGGCACACCTAGTAATACATGAATTTGTTTGGACATAATGATAACTCCAATCGCGGCTAACATTCCATGAATAGCAGCACTAGGAAAAAAGTCGGCTAATTTTCCAAGTTTAAAAATGCCAAATAATACTTGAATAACAGCAGCTACCACAATCGCGCCCAAAGCCAAGTGCCAACCTGCATCGCCTCCACCAAATGCGGTTACTGCGCCACTTGCAATGACTATTAAGCCTGCGGCGGGCCCTTTTATCGTTAATCGAGAACCTGCGAAAAAACTCACAATTACCCCACCAATGATGGCACTTACTATGCCAAAAATGGCAGGGAAATCAGAGGCTTTGGCTATGCCTAAGCTCAAGGGAAGTGCTAACAAAGATACTAAAAAGCCAGACATGGCATCGGAAGAAAGATGTTTTTTGAATCCCTCCATTCCGTCTGCGGGAAGATTTACATTATGATTAGCCATTGTAATACAAAAATAAAACGATAAAAAAAAATGAAGAAAAGTGAAAAAATTAAGAATAACAGTATGTCTGCCAAATACAAATATTTGCCTATTTTCCACCAAACCCCCAAAGGTGGCTTAGAGTTAAATATTTGATAATCAGTTAGTTGTTTTTCTCCCCCCTTTGGGGGGCTGGGGGGGAAAGCAAGCCAAATGAGATTTGGCAGACATACTGAGAATAAGGAATGTTATATTTATGACGATTTATAAGGAATCTCGTGATACGTTTTGTTATGAGGTCCCAAAAACAGCCTTGCATAAATGCGCGCCACCGAAATTCCGTCTATGACGAAACTAAGTGCCGTAAAAAATGCGAGGAGTAGTTGATTTTCGTGAATGTGGCTAAACACCAAATCTTCGCCAATAAAGGTAGTTGTTATTGGAAATGCCATTAACCCCAAACAAGCCACAAGGAAGAGCAATGCCAATTTAGGATGTTCGTAGGAATGTCCATAAAATTGGTTTAAATCCACCTCTTTTTCATGGAAACGAAGCCTACGAATACAACTATAACCCAAAATAGCAGAGGCAATTACGCCAACTAAGTAAAATGCCGCTTCTTGAAATGTAAAATGTTCGTTGAAAGAAATCGCAATTGCCACCCACAAATGATTCATCACAATCAAAAGCCAACTCATTTCGGGGCTTTTTCTTTCAGAATAAGACTTCATCACCATCATCAAACCAATAATGGAGAAAGGATAAGGTAAATAACCCGCAATGCGGGGGGAAACCGTATTTTCGTGGTAAAGCGCGAACAAGCCTAGCAGAAAAGTAGGAATGAAGAAATAAAGCAGCGTTTTTACGTTCAAAAAATCTAGTTTTCTGCCGATGTTTTTCAACGGTTTCCATACAAGATAATTCATTACCGAATCCAATTTCCATTCTTTTAGGCTCAAAAGATAAATAGCGTATTCTATCCTTTTGGGCAAGGAATCTTCGAAGGAATGAGGACGTGGTACGTAGTTAAAAAACTGCTCACGAATCATATAGCTCACCACAGAAGGCGAAACGAGCAACTGATAAGTTCTCAAAAAAGCATTTCCCGCAAAGTGAATCAATGCCAAATATTCAAAACCGCAAGCAATTTCGATGAAAATAATGCCGATTTGCGCAATAGAAGCGTAAGCAATCAGGCTTTTGATGGACGATTGCACCCTTGCGATAGGGGTAGCAACAAGCGCGGTAGATAAGCCCAACAAGCCAATGAGAATACGAATCGAAAATTGCTCGTCCCAGAAAGGGAAGGTTCTCAACAAAAGAAACGCGCCCAAATGCACCGAAAGTGAACCATAAAAGATAGCACTCGAAGGCGTTGGTCCTTCCATTGCGCGTGGCAGCCAAGAGGAAAAAGGAAGTTGTGCCGATTTAGCCGCCGCCGCCAATAATATCATAAAGGAAATGAATGCTCCAGTAATACCATGACTTGCAAGGTGTTCATGTACTAGTTCTGCATTATTGAGTTTAAAAAAGGTAATGTTTTCGTGCCATAAATGATGACTCGCCCACATTGCCAAAATTAGCCCTACATCACCAATACGATAAACAGAAAAAACTTTGATGGCATTTTTGACAGGAAGATAACGGTCTCGGTAAAAGGCAATCAGTAAAAAGGAAGAAATTCCTAATACTTCCCACCCCATAAATAGGGTTTCGAAATTGCCTGACAAAACAGTAACATTATACCCCACAAAAAAGAACAAAATCGTATTGAAAAAACGCTTGTAGCCCGATTCTCTATGAAGATAAGAACGGCTATAAATCGTTACCAATAAGGTCAAAAATGCACCGACCAACAGGTAAAATGCCGAAATTTTATCAAAATAAAATTCAATACAAAAAGTATAACCTGTGGATTCAAATAGCGTAATGTCTTGAAGGTCAAGATGTGGATGTTGATGAAATAACCAATACACCACAAAAACCAACAAACTATTTAAGTACAAACCTACGGTTAAAAATGCAGTCCAAGAAATGAGCTTTTCCTTATTCGCAGGCAGAAATACGCTAATGAGAAAACCCATGAGGGGAATGAGAATGAATATATTCAGTAATTCAGTCATGTTGTGATGGGATATAATAAACGGGAATATTTTCTTGCGTTGCTTCTAATAAAGGGCTTATCTCTGAAACGATTGCTACTTTGTCCTTAATCGGCGTATAGCTAGAAAATGCGCCGTCTTTGAATAGGAAAAACTCCTTTGTTTCAGGATTTATCACCATCAAATGAATCCACTCCTTTTCAAACCATTGGTAAGTGGCAGGATTTTTTCGAATGGCGGCTAACACAACTTTTGGAAAATGTTCAACAATCACCATTAAACGAATCGGGTCATGCACTTCAATCATTTGACTAGGAAGTCCTGGACGCAAATCGCCATCAATGCCATTTGCCACTCCAAAAAGCCCCATGACATTATGCGCAATCTTTGTTCCCGCACCCAGTTTATGATTATCTGTCCGTGAAAAATAATATTCCAAATTAATTCCGCCACAAACAGGGGCAACTGCATTAAGAATCGTGGCGAGATACGCACCTTCTAGGTCGGCTTGATAATCAAAAGAATTCATAAAGGAACGCCTATCTAAAAACAGATTTTTAGACAAATTTCTCCTCCCCACAATACACAAAGCATTGGTGGCATGATTTAATTCTGGGCGCGGCTCAAAAAGCGAAACCGAGCGAGTTCGGACTTTTTCATGAATTTTTTCTGCACTTAGGCTAGTATCAATAGACTCAAAACGCCTTGACCTTTCTTTGGCATTTTCATCAAGGGCTTTCTTAAAATTTGCCTTATTAATTTTATGCCGCGCTAAATTGGCAGGCGAAAGTGCTTTTTTATCATAAAAAGCAATGTCATCGCGTGTTGTATCGTGCAAAGCCCCAATAAATTGCGTTTCGGCAGGAATTTCGATGCCCTTTTCTTTTAACATTTCTCTCACGCCTTGATGATTTGCCATATAACAAATGACACGCGCATTCACCGAGCCAGGTCTGCCCGAACAAGCACCACAATCATAGCCTGCATAATGTGTGTTGTTCACGCTAGTCGAGCCATGACTTACCACGTAAACGAGGGGTGCGAAGTTTTTCACTAGCCCAATACTTCTCAACAGATTTTCTACCCTTTCCGCCATTTCAGGAACGGTAAAACCCACTTGCAAACCGTGTTCGATGTGGTTTGTATCTGTATTTTCGATGCTCAATTCAGAAAGCGGGTCCATGTGTCGAAAAGAAGAACTCGTGGCAGGACTCATCGAAGGTTTGAAAATATTGAGGGCTAATTTTAAGGCAGACCAAAAACCTAAAGATTGAGAAATAAGCCAGCCGCTAAAAAGCGTGTGAGAATGTTTCGTAAAATGAACTTCTCTGTCTTTTTTCTCGGTAGTTCCCATTTCTTTTACCAAAAATTTAGGCGTGATGGGGGCTGGGCATTGCTTGGTAATCGAATTGCCGTGTTCGGGTTTATAAAAAAATTCTACGCCAAAAAAGCCCGCAGTTCCATAAGTTTGGCAGTTGTTATCCTGTCTTTCAAGATGCCTACGAATCGAACATTCTCTATCATCAATGCAAAATAAAGCCTGAAAACTGGGAGAAGTTTGCAGCTTTTCTTTTTGGAGCTGGTGTTCCATTTGAATCCCTGAAAATATTTGGTCGTAATAGCTCCATTCGTAAGCATCTTGCCACAGCGAAATCACCTCAGTTGCTTCTGTTTCTACGACTTTGGCAAATAGGTTCGCGGGTTTGGGGGATACGCGATTGACAAGCGGAGTCCAATTCAATCCATATTTACTGTCAAGTGCATCAATTTCAAGAAGCAGTTCAAAAAAAATCAACTCTTTTAATGAAATTTTCTTTGGGTCAATTAAGGTTTGCGGTGCGTCTTCAATCACAGAAACAATGCCCGACCAGCCTTGATGTGCAAATTGTTGGTCAAACAAATATTGCTTATACAGCGAGGTATCGCCTACTAAAATATGCAACAAATCCGCAATCGTTGTTCCTTCTTGAAGTAATAGGATTTTTGCCCGTTCCTTTTTAAAGAAACTGGTAAAACTGTTTTTTTCAATTTCTTTGATAGAAGCTAAAAAGCCCATATCCGAAACAGGAAAACGCCAAATAGCAATCCCTTGGTCGAGGTAACTGCATAAGGTTCTAAACAAAATGGGATGCACAAGCAAGTCTAAATCTAGGTAGTATTTTTCTTTCCAATTTGCTCGCAACTGCCCAATTCTAGGCTTTTTTTGCGTGTTGTAAGGGGTAGAAATCAGCCTTTCTTTCCAAATTTCAAGGTTTTTCCCACCTTTTCTTTGCAAAATTACTTGTGCTAACATGGCGGGGTTGATTTTCCCTTGCAAATATAAAGCACGATATTCGTCTAAAGACAAGGATACCTTGTACCCAAACATTTCCGCCGCCGTATAAAGCGCCTCATAAAAATTTTTGTCTTGAAACGCATGAAGTGTGTTGTGGTGGATAAAATCCTTTAACGGTGCTTGAGCAGGCAAATAATGCTTCAACTCATGCAACGTATCATGTTCGTTAAATAAACTATGATTCGTTTTCATAAAAATGAAAATCAGTGATACTTGAGATTGACTAGCTAAAAGATAGGTATTCTTTCGCAAACTTGTGTAAAAGTAAGCGATAAGCGATGTGTGCGGGTTTGTAAATGACTATGCTCCTTTCTTTGCAAAAAGAAAGTGAAGTTGCCAAGCACAACGCGGCGGTATCTATGAAAATAGAGGTGGATTTCCATTTATTAGAAAATGGAAACAAAGGAGGAAAATGAAGTAAAATCAGCAGTAAAAAATGAGGCGATGAAACAAGAGATATCTGGGAGATATGCTTGTCATCAAGGGCGCAAAGGGAGTAACAATACTAACAATTTGCGGAAAAATAGGCGCGAAAAAAATGTCGAAAGCCCCAACTTGGGCAGCCGACATGGAATTTTGAGCAGGGCTATGTGCGTCAAAAAAAGCAATATTTTTGCCTTTGGAGGCGATGTGTCCAAATTTATGTTGTGCAACATCTAACTTATCGCTCTCTTCTTCGCGCTCAACTTCTTCTATTTCTCTTTCAGTGCTATACAAATTCTCCATTTCTGTTGTATTTGGCACGATGCCAAACAACAGCAACCCTAAAATAAGGGTAATGCAAGTGGATAATTTTTTCGCAGTCTGATACATAGATTTGTATGATGAAGCGGCAAATGTACTATTTTTTTGTGTGAGATTTACCTTGATACGAAAAATAAGCATAAAAAGGTGTTTTGTAGGTTAGTTTTTAACAAAGATTAACAGTACCATTTTAGGTCATTTCAGTTAATACTTAATACAGTGTAAATTACGTTTTATTGCATTTTCTCCTAGTTGTCATGCTGTAAATATCTTATCACGCAATGTGTTAAAGCTACATTTGATAAGATGCTTACAGCATGACCAGCCCGCAAAAACAGTAGAAATTTTTCTTTACAGTGTACTTAATGTCCTAAAATGGTACGATTATCTTCGAATGCGTTATCAATTTATCCTGTAAATGGGCTAAATTTTCGCAAACCTTTCGTAAATTTTCACATTTTTTAATAATCTCCTAACGTTTCGGGCAACTGCGCCAAGCCTTTGGCAAGTTGGTCGTTGTTAGGAAAATTGCCGTGCCAATGTCCATCGCCTTCCATAAAGTCGACTCCTTTGCCCATGATTGTGGTCATTTCGATAAAAATAGGCTTCCCTTTTCCTGCCAAAGTTTTGGCTTTTTCAACGGTAGCTAAAATGTCGGCGATGTCATTCCCGTTCATTTTGAGCGTTTCCCAGCCAAAAACCGCAAATTTTTCGGCAACATTTCCCAATGCCAATACGTCTTCTGTTGTTCCGTCAATTTGCAAGCCATTTCTATCCGTAATCACAATCAAATTGTCAAGTTTTTTGTGAGGCGCAAACAAAGCAGCTTCCCAAATTTGCCCTTCATTCAATTCGCCATCACCTGTTAAGCAATAGACAAAATTCGTATCACCGTTCATTTTTTTTGCCAATGCCACCCCTGCCGCAACAGAAATGCCTTGCCCTAACGAACCCGAAGCCACGCGAATACCGGGCAAATGCTCATGCGTAGCGGGATGTCCTTGCATCCGCGAATTAA
Source organism: Bacteroidia bacterium (assembly GCA_046160275.1). Lineage (GTDB taxonomy): Bacteria > Bacteroidota > Bacteroidia > J057 > J057 > JBJXHA01. Next base: position 12,706 of record JBJXHA010000582.1, read on the forward strand.
TTTTGCGGAAAGTACTCAACTCTTCCACAGGGAAATAGCCAGAACGCGCCAAAACACTGTACCAAACAGGCGAAATATGCCCGTTTGACAAGAAAAAAACATCTTCATTTTCGCCAGACATATTAAACTCAGGCTGATGATTCATCAAATTAAAGTACAGGCAAGTCAATAAATCCGCGCAGCCCAAAGAGCCGCCAGGATGTCCAGACTTTACCGCGTGAACCATGCGCAATATGTCGCGACGCACTTGGGTCGCAATGGCAGAAAGTTGTTCAATGGAGGTAGTTTTCGTTTGTTTCATGCGGCAAAATTAGGGAAAAAGGAAATAAAATGGGAATTTATCGCAAAATTTAGTTGAAGGAAGCAAAGAGAAATGACGTATTATAAAAAAACACCTTACTTTGCATACATTGTGAACTAAGTTTTCCACGCTCTTGTCAACTAAAATCCCTTTTTCATAAAATAAAAACTAAGTTTTCTTATTTTTTACCGTAAAAATGCTTTTATTTGCTTTGCAGTTCTATTCTTTCTTAGATTGGTAGTCCTTCAAATGTAATGCTAACTAAAACCTGTAGCGGCTGCTTTAGCTGCCGCAAAAGCGCAAAAACGAAGTTTTTGCAAGTTATCGGGCAGTTAAAGCAGCCCGTACAGCATTACATTTATGCCACTACCCTTTTTCTAAAGGAAAAGTGAAAAACTAAAAAGGAAAAATTAAACTAACACAACTTTTCACTATTCACTATTCCTTTTTCACTTTCTTATAATCATTTAATTTTAAAGGCACTTTTTGAAAGGAAAAGTGAAAACCTAAAAAGGAAAAGTAAAACAAGCACAACTTTTCACTATTCACTGTTCCTTTTTCACTTTCTTATTGAGAATTTTTAGCTGTTTTTATACTTGATACCAACATTGCAATCAGTTCTTTACAATCTTTTGCAATGCTTTGATACATTTTTTCACTCAAATAATTTGTATCTTTTAAAATCGAAAGCCAGTAGTCAGTTTCGTTTGCCTCTTTTAAAGAAATACTCAACTTTGCAATAAAATCAGCTTTACTTTGCCCAAATTCAGCCTCTCTAATCAATGCACCAATAGAGGTACCGCTTCTTAATACTTGTTTACTTAAAACAAATTCTTTTAACTCCTTTTGCAAATACTGCGATAACTTCACTATCCGAATAGCAAATATATAACTTTTGGATTTTAATGGCGAATTTTTCATCTAAGAGTTAAAGCTAAAAGTGAAAAACTAAAAAGGAAAAGTAAAACAAGCACAACTTTTCACTATTCACTGTTCCTTTTTCACTTTCTTATAATCATTTAATTTTAAAGGCACTTTTTGAA
>JBJXHA010000583.1:0-2774 GCA_046160275.1 Bacteroidia bacterium
CCCATGATTTGTGTAATAATTGCTTGAATCCCCAAAGGAATCGAAAGGTTCATTAAACCATTAAAAATGGCGTATATGTAAACGTAATAAACTTCCTTTCGCTCAGGGGCAAGCAGTCGAAAAAAACGCTTCAGAGGAAGCGTAGCAGAAAAGGTATTTGCCATGAGATAAAGAGTGGTTGCTGTTTAGATTTATTCTAAATAATGTTATCTAGGGCTTTAAACGAAAAAATAAGGGTGAAAGTTTAAAGAAATACATAAATTTTTTTAAATATGGTTAAGAAGATACATAAAAGATGCTTTATTGTAAAGCCTGATAAATTTCAGACTAACCGCGCGAAAAATTCAACAATTCGATAAGTGTATTAATGTTTAAAGAGATTTTGTAACGGATTTTAGCAATGCTGAGTCGGAAGTAATTTTTTGCGTTTTGAATGAGGTGCAATGCAATTTTTCTAAGGATTGCTAAGTTTTGTGGGGCATATCCACTTCTAATTCGGGAATCATCTTCTTTAAAAGAAACATCTAAATGCCAGTGTAAATGGTTTTCAATAGACCAACATCCTCTTGCTAACTTATTGAAATACATTGGGTTATTGAACTTTGATTCTAGTACTTCATCACTTATATAATAGCGTGTTTCAGCGACACCTTTGTTGATTGATTCTACTTTAACCAAAGTATTGAGGTTGTTCCATCGTTGTAAAAGTTCGTCTGGCAAAGTGGTTTTGGCATCTAAAACACTACATTTTCGCTTACTTTTTTGGCTGGCAGTCCCCTCTTCTATCCAATCTGTAGTTGCAACTTGGGTGTCATTGAGCTGAAATGCTTGTTGGATTTCTAGGTGTAGCGTAGGTTGATTGTCCTTGACTGCCAAAAAATAATGCCCTTTTTGTTGGACAATTTGTTTGGCTATTTCCACTTGACAACCTATGGCATCAATGCTAACAACCGCATCAGTTATCTCTAAACTCGCAATTAGTTGTGGAAAGGCTGTGATTTCATTCGATTTATCCGAAACTTGACATTGCCCTACGCATAATTTATGCTCACTTACCCACGCATTGACTAGATATAAACCATTGTTACCCTTGGACTTAGGACTAGCTCCACGCAATTTCTTCCCATCTAAATTAATTTGTTTCTCCGACAATTCCCCCAAAAATAGCGACCCATAATGAACCAATAAATCATAAAAAACACTCGGCTCTATGTGTCTAAATACCCGCGAAAACGTATCCGAAGACGGAACTCCGTTGCTATAACTTAAATATTGACTCAACGATGAACCATGCTGCTGACCAAACAACACCATATCCTCGTAATCCTGACCATTACTCAAAAAGGTAAATAACGCCGTTAAAATGAGGTCTGATAAACTATGTAATACCTTCCCTGATTGACGATAATCTGGAATACTTGATAAATAAGTCTGAAGTTCGCTTTGTAAATCCATCTTGAATACGTTTTTTTATTGATAGACGCAAAGATAACCGTTTTCTCCATCGTGTCTAAATATTCCATTTTTTCACGCGGTTGGTCTGACAGAAAATAAAGGGTATCGCGCAAACGGAGATAGACACCCGCATAGTTGGTCTATTGTTGACAAAAAAGGTTTGATAAAATGGATGAAGAAGTAAAGAGCGGGAAACGGGGTTCGAACCCGCGACCTTCAGTTTGGGAAACTGATACTCTACCAACTGAGCTATTCCCGCTTTGATTTGAATTGCTGACACAAAAATAAATTCCTTATTCAAAGCTGTCAACAAATAATTAATCAATCGTTGCGATTACTTTTAATTCAATGGCAATAGGAGTAGGCAAGCAATTGATTTCTAAGGTAGTTCGGCAAGGTTGATTGTCCTTGAAATATTCGGCATAGAGACGATTGTAGGTGGCGAAGTCGTCTTTCATATTGGTTAGAAAAACCGTTACGTCAACAATTTTATCCCAAGAAGAACCTGCATCTTCCAAAATATAGCCAATATTGCGAAAAACCGAATGGCATTGCGTTTCGATGTCGTAAGAAACAATGTTGCCATTTTCATCTAATTCCACCCCTGGAATTTTTTTGGTACCTCTTTCACGAGGACCTACCCCCGATAAAAAGAGTAAATTTCCTACGCGTCTTGCGTGTGGATACGAACCTACGGGTTCTGGAGCTTTGGAAGAATGTATTCTGTCGTCCATATTTTTTAGCAGAAAAAGTGATTTTCTATTTTAAGATGTTATTCTCTGCAAAGATACGAATTTTCTGCTTTACCATTTATCAACAGATGGCTAACTTTCTAAGAAACTGTTTGTGTTAATGAAATTCCTAAACGTGGACGCTTAGGAATTTCATTTTTGGAGGAGCGTCCACGCTCTATGTTCAGGAAATTATTTATTTTGTGTTTTTTAGGAAGATAGTCATTCAAACTGTTTCTAAGATTGCCTTTCTTTTCGATTTTAATGAGAAAAATAGCCCTCGTTTGTGCGAACACAAACGAGGGCATTTTATAATCATTTTCTTTGATGATTAGTGTGTTACCTTACATTTTGGTAAAGCACGTTGCAATCTCTCACCTTCTAAGTTAATGATACGATTAAAAGAAACATCTAAATTTTTCAATCTTCCCATTCCTCCAATCCAAGCAGGCACTTCAATTAAACGATTTTGAGAAAGATACAAATCTGTAATATTGGTAAGCTCTTGCATTTCTGGTGGGAGCATTTTTACTTTATTGTCGTAAATATTCAATACTTGCAAATTTTTCAAATGCCCAAGCTCGGCAG
>JBJXHA010000584.1:0-3808 GCA_046160275.1 Bacteroidia bacterium
GGTTTAGCAAACCGTTGGTTTCAGCCGCTCACCCATCCTTCCGAATTTTGATTTGTGCGACTTGAACCTTTTATTTTAACGATGCAAAGGTAGTATCTTTTTTTCGATTCTCCAAATGAATGGGTTACTTTTTTTGAAAAAAAATGGCATTTTTTTTAGACAAAATAGCTTTTCATTTCATTTTGAAGCGATTGCGCTTCTTGCTTTGCGCGGCTTGCAAAGTCTTCGTCTTGCGAAGCATAAATAATTCCGCGACTAGAATTGATGAGTAAGCCGCCTTGCGCTGATTTTCCATGTTTACAAACCTCATGCAAATCGCCACCTTGCGCCCCTACGCCTGGCACAAGCAGCAAACTATCTGGAATCAGGCTGCGAATATGCGTCAACTGCTCGCTGCGCGTTGCCCCTACCACATAACCCAAATTTCCTGCGGCTTTTTTCGCCCAAGTTTGCGAAGTATTAATCACTTTTTCGTATAAAAAGGTGTCCTCCTCCTTCATCCATTGAAAATCTTTTGCACCCGCATTCGAAGTGAGCGCCAACAAAAATACCCATTTATTTTCATACTCCAAAAAGGGCATGACGGAATCCTCTCCCATATAAGGAGCAACCGTAATTGCATCAAAATCAAAGGTTTCAAAGAAAGTTTTGGCATACATCTTAGAGGTATTTCCAATGTCGCCGCGTTTTGCATCTGCAATTTTCATCACATTGCTCGGAATTAATTCCAGTGTTTTTTCCATAATGTTCCAGCCTTCGATGCCCAAACATTCATAAAAAGCGGTATTGATTTTATAAGCAAGCGTGTAGGGCAAAGTCGCCTCAATGATTTGTCGGTTAAAGTCCAAAATCGCATGAGGCTTATTGCGCATAAAAAGCGGAATTTTTTGCAAGTCAGTATCTAAACCAACACATAAAAAAGATTTTTTGGAAGAAAAGTCTAAGTGCATGAGCAGAATAAGCGATAAATTTAGCTACTAAACTTTAAAAAGAGGGCTTAGGTTTGCTATTTTGTGAATTAAAAAGGCTTTGGTTTTTAAAACGATTTCACTTTTTAGGGTTTATTTTTTGGAATTTGGGTGAAATATTCATATATTTACATCTTTATTATATTTTATTAGCAAGAATATTACGTTATGCAGCACTATTTTGAAGCGAATAAAGCCTTGTGGGATGAGCGTGTGGGAGTTCATGTTGCTTCAGATTTTTATCAAGTTTCTGAGTTTGAAAAAGGCTTGAACACCTTGAATGAAACAGAGTTAACAGAACTAGGAGAGGTCAAAGAAAAATCATTGCTTCATTTACAATGTCATTTTGGTATGGATACTTTGTCGTGGGCAAGGTTAGGCGCAAATGTTACGGGGCTTGATTTTTCGGAAAAAGCCATTGAAAAAGCGAGAGAATTGGCAAAAGTACATGCGCCCTCTGCCAAATTTGTGTGTGCAAATGTATATGACGCGCCGCAGCATTTGTCAGAAGTGTTTGATATTATATTCACCTCTTATGGCACAATTGGTTGGCTTCCTGATTTAGCTCAATGGGCTGCCGCAATTCGGAAGTTATTGAAAACGGGGGGTGTTTTTTATATAGTTGATTTTCACCCTTTTGTGTGGATGTTAGATGATTCTTTTCAGCAGTTTTTTTATTCTTATTTTAATGTAGAAGTCATTGAAACAGAGATAGAAGGCTCGTATGCAGATAGATATGCCGCCCTCAAAGCAAAAGAATATGGTTGGAATCACCCAATTTCTGATATTATTACTGCCCTGCGAAACGAAGGTTTGCAGTTAGATTTTTTCCATGAATTTGACTTTTCTCATTATAATTGTTTTCCAAATATGAAGCAAATCGCTCAAGGGAAATACATTTTTGAGCATTTTGAACACAAAATACCCTATATGTATTCGCTAAAAATGACCTTGTAAATTGTTTTTTTGAAAGAATCTTACATAGTGTTATTCTTCAAGTAAAGCAGCATCTTTCTTGCTAATCTTTCATATCAATAAGAACTTATCTCACGCTAAACTACCTTTCTTCTGCAAAATGAAGTCAAAAACGTATCTACTATTTTTGTATTGTGTTATAGTGTTTTTTCAACCAACGATAGCGCAACCTTGCCAAATTGGTGACTCTTTGGAACTCATTAAATTACATGAGGCGACCAAAGGTGCGAGTTGGATGATTCCTTGGAATTTGAATAAACCTGTAAGAATTTGGAATGGAGTTAAAGTTTCTGCTTATGGCAGAGTTACTTCTATTGTCTTGCAATCCAATAACTTAGTAGGAAATATTCCTAATTTAAACCTAGCTTCTTTACGAGAGCTAAAACTTGGCTTTAATCAGTTGCAAGGAACGATTCCAGATTTTTTGCAATTGCCTCAATTAAAAGAGTTGTACCTTTCTACTAATCAATTGACGGGAACGTTACCCAAATTTTCAAAAATGCCCGCCTTGATGTTTTTAGATGTGTCTAATAATCAATTGAGTGGCAACATTCCTGAATTTTCTTTGTTAGAATTGGAGCAACTAAATGTGTCGAATAATCAATTTTCGGGAACACTCCCTCCCTTTAGCGCTTGCCCTGGATTGAAAAAAATCAATGTGATGAGCAATAAATTTGCGGGAAATATGCCTGATTTTGCAGGAATGGTGCGTTTAGAAGAGGTTAATCTTTCTTATAATCAATTTTCGGGGGAATTGAAGGATTTTAACATTTATACGCTAGAACGCCTTGATTTGTCGAATAATAAATTGGTAGGTACAATTCCTAATTTTAAAAATTTACCCAAATTAAGGCGGCTTTATTTGCAAAATAATCGCTTGATGGGACCTTTGCCCGATTTTAACAGCCTACCGAATGTTACAGAAATTAATGTGGCAAATAATCGCTTAAATGGTGCTTTGCCCAGCTTAAAAAAACTTGGGAAACTTCTCAACCTCAATGTTTCGAAGAATGCTTTTACTTTTGATGGCGTAGAACACCATGTTTTGCAGCCTTATACGGTAACATTTACTCCACAAGATTCAATAGAATTGTATCAAGAAGGAAATAAATTATTCACGCAAACGGTGTGTAAAGATTCCTCTTCTTATTTTGCTTGGTATAGAAATGACACCTTAATTGGGACTTTTGCACGGGGAAATGCAACGCTTACTATCAAAAAACTGGGAAAATATCGTTGTATGCTCAAAAATGCAAATCAATCTTTTGCATTAAGTTCTAAAGTGATTCGCATCACAGAGATTACGCCTTTTTCGGGAAATGACTTGGCAAAACAAGCAGCAGGTACGGCAGGCGAAATTCTCATTACGGTAGAAGTTGATGGGAAATATTTTGCCTCTTTACTCAATGAAAAAGATGAAAAAGTAGCAACCAAAATCATCGAATCGCAATGGGAAAAAGAAGGAAAAAGCAGTGTCCTTCGTCTGCGTTTCAACATGGAATATACTACTCAAGGTAAATATATGTTGCGCTTAACAGGTCCCAAAGGCATCGCTCCGCTTACAAGGTCGGTATTGATTAATGAAAAAGGGGAATGGTTTGTGAGTGGTTAATGACCAAACGAATATAAAAATTTGGGACAAGTGGGAATCTTCCCACTTGTCCCAAATTTTTATATTCAAATCGTAGCATTACTCCACCCCTTGCGTTTCATCTATTTTAGAAGCGTCTTTTGGGGCGGATGGTGGCACCCATTTGGTTTTTTGCTCCATTTCTGTAGCTGAATTGGTATAAACTGGATCAAAGTCGAAGTCGAGATTGGCAATAGCACCGCCTGGTCGGGAGAAAGAAGAGGCTGGATAACCC
>JBJXHA010000585.1:0-2658 GCA_046160275.1 Bacteroidia bacterium
CTCCTAAGGTCGCTTGCATTTTTTCGCAATGACAGTACCCCTATAGTACAAATCAACGCTGCCTAAAAGCGCAATACACTTGTTAATATAGGTATTCACTTATCATTTCGCGCAAATTATCAATATATTCTGGCGTTAATATTTCATAGTGTGTGCAGCCTATTTCTTTTATTATTACCTTTTTAGAAGTAAACTTTTGCCATTCTTGCATATTTATTTTCGGTTGAGTTTTTGTCGCCTCAATCGCTAAAATAGGAAGCGCAAGCGTATGTTTCATTGCATACTTTTCCATTAATTGAACATTATGGAGATACAAACTTTTCACTCTCTGTACATATTGACTATGAAACAAACTATCATCTAATTGTTGCAAATCAGCAAGGGTTTGTTGAATGTATTCAGTTAAAGTAGTCTCCGTTGGTTCTTCATGAGCTTCAACTTCTGTTTCAACAGCCTTATCCAATAAGACAAGTTTTATATTTAATCTCCTATTATTCAACAAATTAGCAATTTCATACGCCAATAAAGCGCCCATAGAATAACCGATGATTACCGCTTCTTGAATTTCCTTTTTTTGAGAAATCACACTTAATATATCTTTTGTCATTCGAAGTGCCATCGCCAAAATCGAAGGTTCAAAAGCTTCTCCTTCCTCTAAACCTGCATATTGCAAGCCATATCCATCATAAGGTAAGGCATCGCTTAGGGATTTAAAAATGGTAGCAGAACCCAAAACAGGGGGAATGAAAAAACAGCATTTTGCAGTTCCTTTAAATGGTTTTAGGGCAAAAATTTTATTCGAAACAGTCGTAGTAAGCATAGATTTTTGCAAGGCAATTTCCGTAGAAAGTTGCGCAAGGGTTGGATTTTCATATATTTTTTTCAAAGAAATATTGAGTCCCAATCTTTGAGAAATTTCATGGCAAAGTTGCAAGGCTTTTAAACTATAACCACCTGCTTGAAAAAAGTGCGTATGCGCATCAATCGGCTGCGGAGGCAATAACTTTTCAAAAATCGCCTTTAGCTCAGGATGAATTTCTGCCTTTTCTTGGGTTGTGCTTAACTGTTTATTTGCAGATAAATCAACATTCACTTCACCTTCTATCTCTTGAAAATCAACAACTTGCTTTATTTTTTTATCAGATTGATGTAACAGCATTTCCGCAAATTGCAGGTACTTTTGGGAAAAGTTTGCGATAATTTGTGCTGTTAAAAGTTGGTTATCATACTCAAATTCTAACTGAAATTGGTTTTCCATTTCTTGAATATACAAAGTCAAATCTAAACGAGCCGCACGATGCGGGTTTTCCAACATTTTCACCTGAAAATCAGGCATTTCTAAATTTCCTACCTCATAATTTTGCATCACAATTCCTACCTCAAACAAGGGATTTCTTTCTGTATTGTATGGTAATTGCAATGAACTAATCAAGGCTTCAATAGGATAATCTTGGTGTTCAAAAGTAGTAATTAATTGCTTTTTAGCGTTTTGAAAAAAATCAAACAAACTCATATTCCCTTGAAAGCGATTTCGAATGGCAAGGGTATTCAAAAACAAGCCGATTAGTTTTTCAATGTCCGTGTGCGTTCTACCCGAAAAAACAGTGCCTATCACAAAGTCATTTTGTTTAGAAAAATGCGCAAGCGTGAGCGCGTAAACAGCATAAAAAAAGCTAAAAGTTGTCGTTTTCTGTTGCGCAACAAATTCCCTAATTTCTTGCGAAAGCGGCAAAGGTAATTGTAGTTTTTGGACTTTTTCTTGAGAAAAAGCAGCAATATTTTCAGTAGAAAACAAGCGTTTTCCTTGTTGAAAACCTTTAAATTGCTCGTTCCAATAATTTGCTAATTTTGGATTTTTCTCATTTTGCAATTGCCAATTTGCGTAATCTTTGTATTGAATAGGCAATATTTCTAAGGCTTTTCCTGCAAAAACAGCTTGAATTTCTTGCATCAAAATAGCATCACACCAACCATCATATACAATGTGATGAACATTTATAATTACCGTATATTCATTTTTTGAATGAGAAATAAGATGAAATCGTATTAAAGTCTCTCCCGCTAAATCAAAACGATAGGCAAATTCTTTGGCTAAAATATTTTCACTAATCGCTTCATTATGAATAAAAAGGAGCTTTTCTAGCAAAATTTCCTCTTGGATAATTTGATAAGGCAAACCATCTATCGTAACAAAATTTGTACGAAGAATTTCATGCCTTTTTATAATGGTTAGTACTGCTTCTTTTATTTTTTCAATGTCTATTTTACCTTTTAGCGAAAAAATGGAAAGCAAATTATAACTACTTTTTTCTTCAATGATTTGGTCAAGCATCCACATTCTTCTTTGCGCTGGCGAAAGTTCATACTGCGTTTTTGCCTCCGTTTTTTCAATGCTAAAGTTAGTTACTTCATTTTCAGCTATTTCTTTTTTGATAGATTTTATCAAATCGTAAATAGTATGATTTATAAACACTTCTTTTAAAGGAAAAGAAATTTTCCAATTGGCATTAATGCGATTTATCAATTGTACCGCTTTCAAACTATTGCCGCCCACACTAAAGAAATTATCCGAAAGTTGTAGATTCGCATGATTTGTAAATGCTGCAATCCATTGCAAAACTTGCTTTTCAACTTCATCATTTGAAGATAGCGTTAGCT
>JBJXHA010000586.1:0-3774 GCA_046160275.1 Bacteroidia bacterium
AGAATGAAAAAAATTCCGCCGCAAGCCTTGATATATCAAATCTATGTAGGAAATGATTTGCTGGACATTCGCAAGCCTTGTAATTGGGAAAAATTGTCGCTTACGCGAAATCTTTATTGGAAAATAACGGATTATTCGCTCTTTGCTAGTTTTTTGAATTATCAACTGGCGCGAATGAAGGAGAAAACAAATACAGGTTTTGACTTTGAGCGTAAAGGCTTAGAGGATAGCGTGTTTTCTATAGAACATTATTCAAAAAGGGAAAAACTCCTACTTCAAGCAGAACCTCATTTTTTAGAAAACAGCATTTTTTTACAAGAAAATCGCCAAAATGACTTACAATTTCTGATACAAGGACTTCAATCTTTGCTAAATAGCATCGAAGATAAGGAAATACCTGTTTACATCACCATCATTCCGCATTGTGTTCAAGTGGGCAAGTTTTACCAAACACACTTAGAAATGCTAGGGGCAAGTTTTACCACACCTAATTTACAAACGCCTAATTATCCGTTTATTAATACCTTAATACAAGCGTTTTCCACCCAAAAAAATGTTCACATTTTAAATCCACTCCCCTATTTTCAACAAATAGAAAGTTCAGAACAGCATTTGTATTATGTAAATGACCCTCATTTAAACCCGCTTGGACAGCAACTTTTGGGTGAATGGTTACACTCTGAAATTAAAATGCCCAAGCCTTGAGACTTGGGCATTTTATTCACTCAAACAAGTCCTTATTCTTCACTTGTTTCGATAGTATTTGCTTGATTTTCAGTGTTTCCTTCGTCTGTTGCGACTACTACATCTACTTCCTCCGCTTCTTCTTCTTTTGCAACATTTGTTACCGAAGCAATTTCATCGCCTTCGCGCAATTTGATTAATCGAACGCCTTGTGCTGCACGACCAATTACGCTAATTGCAGTTGCACTCATACGAATTGTGATGCCATTTTTGGTGATAATCATAATGTCTTGGCTATCATCAACCATACGAATTGCCACAAGTTGCCCTGTTTTTTCGGTAACATTCAAGGTTCTTACCCCTTTGCCCCCTCTTGAGGTAATACGATAAATATCCTCGCCCGTTTCAGCGTCTTGCAAGGCAGTACGTTTGCCATAACCTTTTTCAGAAACGACCAACAAATTCACCGTAGTCGGGTCTTGAATTGTTACCATGCCCACCACTTCATCAACGGCACTGTCTAAGCGAATCCCGCGAACTCCCGTAGAATTTCTACCCATTTCGCGTGCTTCTTCTTCATGGAAACGAATAGCGCGACCTGAGCGAATTGCCAAAATAATTTCGCTATTGCCATCTGTCAATTTTGCCTCCACCAATTCATCGCCTTCCACAATGTTGATGGCGTTAATTCCATTTGCACGTGGGCGGCTATACGCCTCTAAGCTCGTTTTCTTAACTGTTCCGCGTTTCGTAACCATAATCACCGAATGACTTTGCACAAACTCTTTGTTGTCCAAACTTTCTACGGTAATAAAGGCTTTGATTTTATCATCAGGCTCAATTTGAATTAAATTTTGAATGGCACGCCCTTTATTGGTTCGGTCTCCTTTTGGAATTTCATAGACTTTTAGCCAATAACATCTTCCTTTTTCGGTAAAGACTAACAAATAATTATGGGTTTTCGCGCCAAAAATATATTCTACGAAATCATCATTTTTTGTACCTGCTCCTTTAAAACCTGTACCACCACGTCCTTGCACACGATATTCGTCTGAAGAGGTACGTTTTACATAGCCGCTATGCGAAATGGTAACGATAACATCTTCATTTTCAATCAAATCTTCGTAGGAAATTTCACCATCTGCATGGGTAATTTCTGTGCGGCGTTTGTCGCCAAAAGCCAAACGAACATCTTCTAATTCTTTTTTAATGATGCTCATTATCAACTCCTCACTGGAAAGTACTGACAAATAATAATCAATTTTTGCCATGATTTCGCGGTATTGGTCAAGGATTTTATCGCGCTCTAAGCCTGTCAAACGTTGCAAACGCATTTCCAAAATGGCTTTTGCTTGCACATCTGAAAGTTGGTAGGTTTCGGGCTTTTCTTCGCCTTCACCAAAAACCAAAATAGACAAAATAGTATCCGCTTTCCAAGTTCTTTCCGTCAATAAAGAAAGGGCTTCATCTGGCGTGCGTGAAGAACGAATCAAGCGAATCGCTTCATCTAAATTATCAATCGCAACCAACAATCCTTCCAAAATATGCGCTTTTTTACGTGCCTCATCTAAGTCGTATTGTGTTCTACGAACAATTACTTCATGGCGATGATCAACATAATGGCGAATCATGTCTTTTAAGTTCAAGGTCATAGGACGACCTTTTACCAAAGCTACATTGTTGATACTGAAGGAGTTTTGAAGCGGTGTAAGTTGATACAGTTGATTTAACACAACATTTGCGCTTGCTTCACGCTTAATATCAACGACAATACGCATCCCATCTCTGTCAGATTCATCATTTATATCGGCAATACCTTCAATTTTTTTCTCATTGATGAGGCGGTCAATTTTCTTTACCGTTTCCGCTTTATTCACTTGATAAGGAATTTCGGTAATGATAATTTGCTCTCTATCGCCTTTCTCGGTGGTAATAATTTCTGCTTTTGAGCGAATGACCACGCGCCCACGACCCGTATAATATGCCTCTTGTATGCCCGACAAGCCTACAATCGTTGCGCCTGTTGGGAAATCGGGACCTTTTACATATTTACAAAGCTCTTCTATCGTAATGCCTCTATTGTCAATATATGCTGCAATTGCGTCAGCGACTTCGTTTAAATTATGGGGAGCCATGTTCGTTGCCATACCCACCGCAATTCCGCTTGAGCCATTCACCAATAAATTAGGAATGATAGCGGGTAAAACCGTAGGTTCAGTCAAAGAATCATCAAAATTAGGGCGAAAATCCACCGTATTTTTTTCCAAATCAGCCAACATCTGCTCTGCAATCCTTCTCAAACGCGCCTCTGTATAACGCATCGCCGCAGGGTTATCGCCATCTACCGAACCAAAATTACCTTGCCCATCCACCATCGGATAACGCAAAGACCATGGCTGCGCCATACGTACCATGGTATCGTAAACGGCGGTGTCGCCATGAGGATGGTATTTTCCCAAACAATTATGAACTAATAAACCATTCGCAATAAATTCGTGGTCATTTTCAACTTGAATGTCGTAGGTTATGTCTGCATCTGCATTTTCTATTAATGTTACTTTTACAAGGGATATTTCATTTTCTCCCATTTCTTGTAAAAGTAGTGGCTCACTCTGTATTTGATAGTTTAGGATTTCAGAAGAAGAAGGATGTGTATTTCCCTCAAAATGAGTGTATTCCAAAACAGGATAGGCGTTAAACTTTCCAACTAAATAATCTCCGTCCTTCAAATCTTCCGCTTTTTTCCACTCATATTGCAAATTTTCATTGAAAATTTTGAACATTTGCCCTTTTGTGCAGGTCGTTTTTACACCATTTTCGCCTTTGATGGTAAGCAAAGGTTGTTGAGGCATTTCATAAAGCTCTGTTACTTTTTGAATACCTTTATGCGTATAAACGGTATCCCCCTTTTCTAATTTTTCGATGGGAATTAAACCATTAGGAGTAGAAACGAGCGTTCCTTTTACAAAACATTCCCCTACAATCCTAGCTGATTTTTTATAAGGACGATTATACGAAAGCCCCAATTCAGACATACTATACAAAACTCGCCTATGTACAGGCTTGAGTCCATCTCTCACATCAGGCAAA
>JBJXHA010000587.1:0-6013 GCA_046160275.1 Bacteroidia bacterium
TGCCAAAAGCGCATTAATGGAACCTGCACAGCAACAAGGGAATTTTATTTCACCTAATTTTACTTATTCAACGGAAGCTGTTGAGGCAATTTTGGCTTATTTGACGCAGCAGCACTCAAAAGAAATTGAAGCAGCACAGTTGCAAGCAACTTGTCAAAAAATAGAGCAGTTCCTAATGGAAAAAGCAAGTATTTTACCTTTAACTGAGGTGGCAAATCCCTTGCAAATTGAAGTGCAAGAGGTAGAAAAGATTGTATGCGCTCCTCAAATCTCTGAACAAGCAGTTGCCGACAACGAACCTCTTGAAGAAGCAGTAGTAGAAGCACAAGTGGAAAATGCAGTGCATGAAGAGGTAGCAGTAAAAGCGCAAGCAGAAAATGTAATACTTGAAGGAGATGAAGTACAAGGGGAAAATGTAGCGTTTGAAGAAGGTGCAGTAGAAACCCCTGTTGAAGCGGAAAAAATACAAGAAGTAGCACCCGAAATAGCAATGAAAATAGAAGAAGCGGTAAAAGAGAAAACGCAAGTGCAAGCGGAAGTTATCGCTCAAAAAAATACGAATGCACCCAGAAAACCTGCCCAAAATTCGCAACTTATAAAATGGATTATGATTGGAATTGCGATTGTAGCTTTGTTAATTTTTGCAAGTTGGTATTTTAGATAAGTAGTGAATAGTTAAAAATGAATAGTGAATAATAAACACCTGTTAATCAAACACTTAAAAGAAAAATACTTTCTTCGCTTTTGAATCACTTATGTTTAGTAATACTTTTGGCGTTGTCGGTATGGCGCAAGCCTACCAACAACGCCAAACAACAAAAACCACTTTATTACTTCCCTTTTGCTAAAGGTTTTGCCATTTTTATCCCATTATTGTCTATCGTTATCCACGCATTTTTTAAGTCAATTCCTTTAACGGGAAAATCAACTTGGAAACCTTTTTGGGTAACGTTTATAGGCAAAGAAATAAGCTCTTTTCCTTCATTTGAATAAATAGAAACAGAGGTAGGTAAAAAGGAAAGTTCTTTGGCACTTACTGTGATTAAATTTTCTTGCGGCTTATAAGTAAATTGAAAATTCTCTCGGTTTTCAACCACCAGTTTTTTCGTTACAGGCTTTTCTTGCTTTTTGTCTTTCAAACGCGCCTCAACGGTAATGCCATATTTTTGAATTTTAGGAAACTCTACTTCCACAACACTTCCTTTTTCATCATCATTTGCATTATAATTCCAAAAAATCTTAGAAAAACATTCTGCTGTTTCATTTGCCGTAAGAATATGTTTTCCTTTTGCTATATCATACACATAATCGGGAAAAATATCGCAAGCATCACTTTTGGGAATCTCCACTTCCTTATTTATAATGGGTTGGCAGGCAGAAAGTTTGCTATCATATAAATAAGTTTTACTCGTTACCTCCGAAGTATGCAAAATGAGCACAGGAATATCAAGGGCTGTTACATAACAATTATCATCGGGTTGTGGCTCAAAAGTTACTTGAATCACAAAATAAGAAGGTACTGGCACAGTTGGTTTAATTTTTAATTGAAAACCATGCAAACCGACTTGAGAAGCCGCTACTTCATTCGAAACATCTGCTTCTTCGAGGCTCGTATTTTCTAAAAAATTGTCAATAGGATAAGCCTCATGCAGGCGAATAGAACGAATATTTAAAAAAGAACCGCAAGTTGTACGATTTGAAAAATATAACATCCCTTTTTCACCTGGCTTGAAAATATTTGCCGTAAGATACCGCGCATCATCTTGAATATGTAATACTTGCGAGGCAATTCTATTTGCGCCTTTTACGTCTGTATCGGTTTGTGCATACATAAAAGACGGAAAAAACAGCAATTGTGTGAAAATATAAAGAGAAAAAGATGTGATTTTGTTCATGGCTTGTGAAAATAAAAAATAAGCAATGGGAAATTAATAATGGATAATTATCTTAGCATAAACTAATTCTTAGTAAGTGTCAGTTAACAATTAGCAGTTATCAGTAAACAGATATAAAGCATTGATAATTATTCTTTTGTGATAAAAAATAACATAAACTAATTCTTACCGAATACTTAATTCGAATAAAATAAGTTACGAATTTCAAAAGCATATTTACTTGGTAGTCAAGGCTTTACTTCTGATAATTGTTTACTGTTAATTGCTTACTGTTAATTGTTTACTGATATTTATGATAAATAAATACAAGCAACGAATTACTTAACGCTGGGATTTTTACCTCTACTTGAATTTTCTCCCCTGCTTGTAAGGTAGGCACTACAATATCGGCAGCAGTCCCTAAATTGCTTGCCACCCCTGCGGTACTTATGCGTTTCCAGGTAATTGTCGTAATATTTGGCAAAGGAGACGGAACATGAAAAGCGTATTTTTCTGAAGTGGCATTGCTTGTTACTTTTTTAATATGTGGATATAAAAACAAAGCATCTTCAATATCGGAAGGCGTAAAATAAGCCGTTAGCCCCGTTGCTTCATTTTTGTAAGCTCTTTGCCCAAGCGTAACTGTACCAATGTCATGCAAAGCATTAATCGTTTTTAATCCATTGAGAATCGTGCCATTTACATTCAAAGGCGGCTGAATCGAAAAGGCATCGCAACGATAGTGCATAAGGGAATTATAATCATAATCAGTAGGTTGCGTATAATTGTCTAATTTCTGAAAATTACTTTTATACTGCGCCAAAATATGGTCGTCAAAAATTTGAAGATAAGTAGGGCTATTTCCTCTTTGATGCTCATGTAATAAGCCTAGCGTATGCGCCATTTCATGTAAAATATAGCCGATTTTTCCTTCTTTACCTATTTCAATCAACTGCTCTCCTCCAATCATACCAATATTACTGCTATAACTATTTTCTGTTTGAACAAAATGAACATAATTTGTTTCTTTTGTGCGAGGCGTAAAAATAATGCGAGAAGAAAAAGCCTTGTTAAAATATTCTACGGCTTCTAAAATTGTATTTTTATTTTTAGCCGTTATTTCCCCATTAATAATATAAGGAATGGCAATGGCTTTGCGCTCTAAATTGGGTTGCCAAATAGGAAATAAAAAGGCATTGTTTGCTTCTATTGCCTCAATCCATGTTTTAGGAAGGATAATATCAGCATCTAATACATACTTTGTGATATTTTTCACACTTCCCGAATCATATACAACCGAGAGATTTGCTCCCTTTAATTGGTTGGTAAAAGGCGAAAATGGCGATGCAAAACGAGTAAATTCAGGGCGAAAAATTTCCATGCCATAGTCTAAACTTGGCGGAGTTGGGGCAATAGTTTGCGCAATTAATTTTATCTCACAAAAATTCATTGCAAACAAAAATAACAGCACCAAAAAGCAAGGAATATCCTTTGCATAAAAAGTGATTTTTCTTTTTTTCATAAATAAAAAACATTAAAAGTTAGCAGCAAAACAAAGTAACGACTTCTTACTTCATCTAAAAAGCGTAATACTGTTGAACAAAATATAAATAAAATAACGCATAATATTGCACAATATTAGAGATATTTTGAGTGTTTTCCAAAAAAAGGAAAACTAAATCCAGCGTAACTGCGATTTGAAGTTTAAACATAATTCCCACTTTTTGAGTTATTTAATGTATTCCTCTTTAACAATAAGAGTACTAAAATTTCTATCCTACAAAAATGGCTTCAATTTTTACACGCATTATTAATGGCGAAATTCCTTGCTACAAAGTAGCTGAAAATGAGGACTTTTTCGCATTTTTAGACATTCGCCCGCGTACAAAAGGGCATACATTAGTCGTTCCTAAAAAAGAAATAGATTATCTGTTTGATTTAGATGAGGAAACGTATATCGGGCTGCATCTTTTTGCTAAAAAAATAGCAAAAGCCATTGTGATGGCAGTTCCTTGTCAGCGTGTAGCCACTACGGTTATTGGCTTAGAAGTGCCACATTGCCACATTCATCTTTTGCCCATTCATAGCATTTCTGACACGAATTTTACGCGCCCGCATTTCGAAATGACAAACGAAGAATTTGCAGAAACCGCAAAAGCAATTGCCGAAAAAGTGGCGTGGTAATCGCTCAATAAAGGTATTTTCTAGGGTTCGCAACTTTCGAAAAGTTGCGAACCCTAGAAAACATAACTAATTATATCTTCCATCATAATGAAAAATTATCTTTCTTTAATTAAATTTTCGCATACCATTTTTGCTCTGCCATTCGCTTTGGTTGGGGCATTTTGGGGGTTTCAGGTGAAGGCATTGACTTGGGAAAATTGGGATTTATTGGTAAAAGTGGTGCTCTGCATGGTGTTTGCAAGAAGTGCGGCAATGGCTTTTAATCGCTACATTGACCGTGAAATTGATGCGAAAAATGTGCGCACACAAATCCGCGAAATTCCTGCGGGCATTATTTCTCCTCAAAATGCCTTATTTTTCATTATTTTTAATTGCGCGGCATTTGTCTTGACTACTTATTTTATCAATAATTTGTGTTTTGCACTTTCGCCTGTGGCATTATTGGTAATTTTAGGCTACTCATATACCAAAAGATTTACCGCCCTTTGTCATTTGGTCTTGGGCTTGGGCTTGGCACTCGCGCCAGTTGGGGCATTTATGGCAGTAACAAATACAATTACGGCTGCACCTATTGTGTTAGGATTTGCTGTATTGTGTTGGGTGAGTGGATTTGACATTATTTATGCCTTGCAAGATGAAAGTTTTGACAAGGAAAACAAACTCAACAGCATTCCTGTCATGTTGGGAACAAAAAACGCCCTCAATGTGTCGAATTTGCTACATTTTATTGCCGCTTTGTTGATTTTAACCTTTGGTTATTTGGTCGAAGGCGGGATTTTATATTGGGTAGGAGCTACTTGTTTTATTGCTTTGCTCATTTATCAGCATTTGTTGGTAAAACCAAACGATTTATCGAAAGTAAACCTTGCTTTTTTCACTACCAATGGCATCGCCGCTGTGGTTTTTGCAGTCTGTGTGCTGTTAGGTTGGTGGTTATAAGAAAGTGAATAGCGAATAGTGAAAAGTGAATAGTGATGAACTATTCATTTTTCACTATTCATTATTCCTTTAGTAAGGTGCTGCTCCGCAAGTGGTAGGCATTGTTGGGCATTTTATCCAATTTGCGCCTTTTTTGTCACCGCCTGCTTGTTTTGACTCGCTTCCGCCACCACCGCTATTTCCACCGCCGTCATTGTCATCACCTCCGCCTCCTGTGTCATCTCCATCGTCATCATCACCTTTACCCTTTCCTCCCCCAAAAAGTCCGTCTAACAGTGTGCCAATCGCTTTTCCAATTGTTCCGCCCAAAGCTGCACCGCCAATTCCCCCTGCGACTCCGCCAGCAATCAAACCAACCGTTCCACCTATAATTGTGCCTATTGCGCCTCCTATACTAGACCCCGAAGCAGCTTGCACTTGCGTATCGCCTTGGTTTCCGATGCTTGTCACCAATAATTTCACAAACTCGTTGTCAATCGCTTTCAATTCCCCGTAGAATTTTTTGAATTGCTCTTTGTCTTTGTTTAAAGCAGCCGCAATAAAATTATCTATTGTTTCTTTGTGGGTTGCTAAAATTACGCCTCCTTGTACTAAACATTGTGTAGATTGCTTTAAGTACTGAATTTTTCCAAATTTGTTCATTGCCATTACTTTGGCTGTTACGTCATATACTTCATTTGCCAATTTTGGTTTTTGTACTACTTTGTCTTTTAGTTCCTCGCTTGCGAATAATTTGCCTTGAGCTTCTTTGGTTTTTTGATAGGCAACTGCATGGTAACGAGCCACTTTTGTTTTTTGTGCAAACAAAGAAATTGAGCTGATAACGGTAAACAAGAGTAAAAAAGAAATGATACTTTTCATTTTGATAATAAATTTGAAGGTTGAAAAAAATGATAATAATAAAATCAGACTAAATAAGTAGTTATATTTGCAAATATTCTTATTTGTGAAGATAGAGCAGAATGGAATAAAAAGGTTTAATGAAAAAGCGAAAATTTTTTAAATTTTTTTTAGGA
>JBJXHA010000588.1:0-13946 GCA_046160275.1 Bacteroidia bacterium
TATTGGCGACTCGCACTGAGTTGTCTATGGGAAAAAGCCTAGAAACGAAAGAGCAATGTGCTAGCTTTTTATATGGTTTTTGGAAGAAAAGGGAAAAAGCGGAAGAGCCTGTTGCTTATTTGTGGGACAGTCATGTGAAAAAGGTGGCTTTTGTAACCCAAAATTATAAATCTAACCTTAGACCAGGTTACAAAACGGATAGAGGACGCGTCTTTTTGATGTATGGGATTCCGAGTAATTTGGAGCGTTTCCCTGCCGAAACAGGGGCATTGCCTTACGAAATTTGGCGATATGACCGTTTAGGTGCGCAAAATAACGTCATTTTTATCTTTTATGACCCCGATTTAGCAACTAATGAATATCCTTTGCTACACTCTTCTAAATATGGCGAGGTAAATAACCCACGCTGGCGTTCTATCATTCTCAAACAAAACTCAACACACATTGATTATGAGGGACAAAACAGCGATTGGGACACGAAATTGAATCCGAATGATTAAAACATGATTGGGAATATTAGGAAATGACGAGGCTGTCTAAAAAGTTCGCAACTCTTCAAAGAGTTGCGAACTTTTTACGTAGAACATAATACAAAACAATTACAATGGATACTATTTTTTGTAAATAAGATTTTTTGGACAGCCCCTTTTTACGCTTATAATTCCTTCGGAAAGTACTCAAATTCATCAATATTTCGCTTTTCGCTATTAAAATTAATGCCAATATAGGTAAAAGGAAACCCTTCATTTTCAAAAGGTTGACTATAGTTTTTTTCGGTAATTTGATTCAACGCATCAACGGCTTTTCCATTAAATTTATATTCCAAAATGAAAATTCTTTCGGGCATAAAAATAAAATTATCGGCGCGACCTACATTATGTGGCACTTCAGGGATAATGCGCAAACCCGTTAATTTCACCAATAAGTGCATAATTGCATGAAAAGCAGCCTCATCACTATTGGCAATTTGTTGATAAGCGATCGAAGCAAATGCCGATTGACAAATGTGAATAAAGGCAGGCACATCGTTATTTTCTAAGGAACTGCGAAGTTTATCAATGTAGTTGATGTCCACAAATTCTGTGGTTTTTTCTAAATAATTGGCAAATATATGCTGTTCAAAGGCATATCTTACTTCATTATTAGGATAACTTAGATAGTATTTTTTACCCCAAGCATCTCTTTTTATTTTTTTAATCGTTAAATATCCCGTTTGAAACAACATTCCGATAGTTCCGATATTGTAAATATCGCGCTGCGACAACGTAACCTCACTCGCCTTCACTTCCTCTAATTCAAAAGGGAGAACTTTTTCTTTTTTCATCAACTTCATCAACAAAGTTGGTGTACCTGTATCAAACCAATAAGTGCCAAATTCTTGATTTTTCAGAAATCGAATAATTAAAAAAGGGCAATATAACGTATCTTTTCCATTCCAAGAATATCCATTATACTCATCTTTTATCTTTTTCCATAGTTTTTTTTCACTCATTTCTAATTTTTCGGCAATGCTTTTTATCTCTGCTGAAAAATTTTCTTCCAGTTCTTCTTGCGAAAAACCACACATTTTCATATACGTTTCCTTCATGGAAATGTCTTCTACATTATTCAATTTTGAAAATAACGAAACTTTTCCAAACTTCGAAATACCTGTAACAATGGCTTGATGCAACAATTCCCCTCGCCCTTTTAATACGCCATAAAAATTACCTAATATTTCCACAACCTCCTCATATTTAGGTGTATAAAGCGCATCTGTAAGCGGCATATCGTACTCATCTATCAAAAAAACAGCCGTTTTTCCTCGTTCAGCAAAGGCTTCTAACAACTCGATAAGTTTATCTTTTGCATCTTCAGATGCCAAATGACAATTATAAATGGTGGCAGTTTTATCAATTTGCAAAGAAATCGCCTTATCCAAAGGTATTTGAGTCGAAACATTCGTAAAATCCAAATGAATGACAGGGCGTTTTACCTCCTCCCAATCTATTTTATCATAAATCCAAAGCCCTTCAAAAAGGTGTTTTTTTCCCTCATAAATTGCTCGCATCGTAGAAATCATCATAGATTTTCCAAAACGGCGCGGGCGAGCGTAAAAGAGCATCTCGGTTTCCTGCAACAGCTCATACATATACATGGTTTTATCCACATAAACGTAGTTATCACTGCGAATAAATTCAAAATTTTGACGACTGGTAGGATATTGTTTTTTTCTCATTTGTTTCTGAATTTTGCTTACAAAGATAGCATTTTTTCGCTGCAATATCATTTTTTTTGCTACATTTGCCCAAATTCTGATTCAAGTAAAAGCGAAAAGATGAACATTACAAAAAAGGTACTCAATACCACAGTTATTGTAGCTGCATTAGGTTATTTTGTGGATATTTATGACTTACAGTTGTTTAACATTATAGGAAAAGCAAGTTTAGGCCCGCAAGGCTTAAATCTTCCTACGCCTGAAGCAATTAACCATTACTATGACTATGTGTTGTTTAATTGGCAAATGGCAGGAATGTTGGTGGGCGGCTTGTTGTGGGGTATTTGGGGCGATAAACGCGGGCGAAAATCTATTTTGTTTGGTTCTATTCTGCTCTATTCTATTGCTAATATTGCCAACGGATTTGTAACGAACATCACACAATACGAGATTGTACGCTTTATTGCGGGCTTGGGCTTGGCTGGTGAATTGGGGGCGGCAATTACCTTAGTTTCAGAAACGATGGACAAAGAAACGCGCGGTTATGGCACCATGTTAATCGTTACTTTGGGAGCTTTGGGGGCAGTCGTGGCGGCTTTATTAGCAAAAACCTTGTTAAATGTTACGATTGCAGGTTTTGCAGGTTGGCAAATTGCTTACTTTATTGGCGGCGGTTTGGGCTTGATGCTGTTAGCTTTGCGTGTTGGCACTTTTGAGTCGGGAATGTTTGAAGCAACCAAAAACGATGATTCCGTAGAAAAAGGCAATTTTTTGCTTTTATTTCAAGAAAAAGAACGTTTTGTAAAATACATCGCTTGCATTTTAATGGGCTTGCCCGTTTGGTATGTTATCGGCATTTTGATTAAATTTTCGGATAAATTTGCCCTTATCAATGCCGCAACAGATTGGAAGTTGGACAAAGGTTATGCGATTATGTTTGCTTACATTGGCTTATCTGTCGGCGATTTATTGAGTGGTTTATTAAGTCAATATTTCAAAAGCCGTAGAAAAGTAGTGATGGCATATTTGGGCAGTACGATTGTCTTAATGTGTTTGTTTTTGTACCTAAAAGAACTAAGCGCGACAGCCTTTTATGCCTTCTGCTTTATGTTAGGAGCGGCTACGGGCTATTGGGCATTATTTGTAACGATTGCCTCCGAACAATTTGGCACAAATATACGTTCAACCGTAACAACTACCGTTCCCAACTTTGTACGTGGCGCAGTTATCCCTATTACCTTGGGTTACAAAGCTTTCGATGTAGCCTTTTCCAACTCACTCACCGCCGCAATGTTAGTCGGCGCGATTTGTGTAGGTTTGGCATTCGTTTCGATTTGGATTCTACCCGAAACATTTGGCAAAGATTTGGATTATCACGAGCTAAACAAAGCTGAAAAATTAATAAAGGAAATGGGGGAATCGTAATGTTTTTATATAGGGATTTTATTTAACATTCTAATTTTCAATATAATATGCGTACTTTTGGCTCTTTTACCTTTGAACAAGTAGAAGATTTATTTCAAATAGAAAAAGAGGATAGCCTTCCTTTATTAACAGAATGGTTATCAGCTACTTATTTAGTAGATGATTTTGAAAAACACGCATTAACTCGATTAAAAACACATTTATTAAAACAAGTGTTAGCATGGAATGAAGACGAACTAAAAATGTTTTTTATCGGACCTTTAATTGAGCTTTGTGAAGTAGAAACCAAAGATTTTAAGGCTTTTACGCAAAGATTTTTGTCTGCTACCATAAATTCAATAGAAGTAAATGGTAGAGTAGATTTTATGATAGCAAAGGGCAAAAGAACAGCGAAGGCTCCCTACTTTTGTATTCATGAATATAAACAGGAAATTGATAATGAAGGAGAGCCACTTGGGCAGGTATTAATCGCAATGTTAGCAGCACAAACTTTGAATGAAAATAAATTTCCAATTTTGGGTGCTTATATTGTGGGAAGAAATTGGTTTTTTATTGTGTTAGATGATAAAAAATATGCAGTAAGTCGTTTATATGATGCAACGGAGAACGATATTTTTGACATTTTTGCTATTCTCCAAAAATCTAAAGAAATTATCCAACGTTTTATCTAACTTTTCGTATAAGCCGTTTGAGGGCAAACGAGTTCAACTATCCACTTTTTAATATTGTAGAACATTTGACAGAACAAACTTTTTTCTTAGAAAACATCAATCCTTTGGAGTTGTTTGGCGTGAATGATACACGTCTTCGTCAAATTGAAAAAGGGTTTCCCGAATTAAAATTTATCGTAAGAGGAGATGAATTGAAAGTAGTGGGTGACGATGTAGAGCGAATGGCGCGTTTAAAAGAAGTAATGACGAGCATTTTTGAGGAAATTCGTAAACGTGGAAAAATCTCCGAAAATCGCTTTCAAGAAATTTTAACGCCTGATGAACGCGAAGTGAAATTAGTCCATCAAAATGGACATGGCGGTGACCACGAAGTGTTGGTCTATGGCAGCAACGGCAACTTAATTAAACCGAAAACGGTAGGGCAAAGAGAATTGGTAGCGGCTGTAAATCAATATGATGTGGTGTTTGCGGTGGGTCCCGCAGGGACAGGAAAAACCTACGTAGCGGTAGCCTTAGCCGTAAGAGCATTGAAAGAAAAACGAGTAAAGAAAATTATCCTTTCGCGTCCTGCTGTTGATGCGGGTGAAAGCTTAGGTTTCTTGCCGGGAGATATGAAAGAAAAAGTTGATCCTTATTTGCGCCCTATGTATGATGCGCTAGAAGATATGCTACATTCTGAAAAGTTGAAGTTTTATCTTGCACAGAACATTATAGAAATCGCGCCTTTGGCATTTATGCGGGGTCGTACTTTGGCAAATGCTTTCATTATCCTTGATGAAGCGCAAAATACTTCGGAAATGCAAATGAAGATGTTTTTGACGCGCTTGGGCGAAAACTCCAAAATGATTATCACAGGTGATGACACTCAAATAGATTTACCTACTAAAATTCGCTCTGGATTGATACAGGCTACACGCATCTTAAAAAATGCGGCAGGTATTAAGATGATCCGAATGAGAGCAAGCGATGTAGTGCGCCATAAAGTTGTAAAAGAAATTTTGGCTGCCTACGAGCAAGTTGATAAGGATAAGGAGAAAATGTTTAACGAGAACGGTAAAGCAAATGAGGAGCAGACTCCTGCAAAAGAGGAAATTCAAGCCTAATTTGTTTGTATCATATCATCTTTCAATTTTCAGCCCAACTGTTTACTCAGTTGGGCTGTCTGTTTTCTAACAAACGGTTGAGGTTGTCCTAAAAGGCTAATTTACCAAAAATATTATTCATTGTAATTGCTTTTTTATTATGTTCTAAGTGAAAAAGTTCGGAACTCTTCGAGAATTTCCGAACTTTTTAGACAGCCTCTTCATCATGATTTGCACTAGTTCTTCTCCACTTGTTTTTCCATATCCAACTGCAAAAAAATCTCTGCTTTTTTGTAATCATATTCCTCACCTTTTTCTAAATCATAGATTATCAGCTTATTACCCTTTATTTCCCAGCCCTTCCACAAAGATTGTTTATTCTTGCTATTCGTCAATTTCATCACATCAAAATTAGCAATGTCATCAAAATGTGTGAGAACTTCGTAGCGGTCAAAGCCAACTAGCCCTTCAATTTTTCCATTTGTATAAAATTTTACCTGCTCTAAGCCTCTTGTTCGCACATTCATTTCCATAAATTTCCGATAAGAACCTGCAAAAAGTACCTCATTTAACAAGTTTTTTACGCCTGTAAATGCCTTTTCTTTTCCTTGAAAATACAAATATTCGGTAGCTTGTCCCTGCGAATCGTAACAAGTTAAGACTTTGACGGTATCCATCACGGTTTTTATTTCAAAATCTAATCTTTCTTTACTAAACGCATTGATAGCGTAGGCTGCCGTAGCACTTGTAAACATGATAGGATAAGTCGCACCTTCTGAGTCCTCAAAATTTATCATCACCGAATCTTTTAATTCAGGCAAAAAAACAAACTCGGTCATGGCTTCAAATTTCCCTTGTATTTTATAGGGCGATTGGGTTTTGAGCAACGCCTCTACATAATTCCTTGATAACCAATGCCCATGAAAAGCGGAAGGCGAAGTTTGCGCAAAAGTGAAGGAAAAAAAACCTACAAAGAACGAAAATAGTATTTGTTTCATAAATGATAAATGATGAGATATTTTTGTTGGTTGATGGACAAATTAAATATATCCGTATTTTATATTGTCGTTAACTTCACTTTTACTCGTTTCACGAGCCATGTACTTCCCATATCCTCTTCAAAAGTCAAATCGCGGTGGCCACCTTCCATTTTGCTATCATCAATGAGTTTACTTTGTTTAAACATAGATTCATCTAACCTTTCATTACAAACAAAAAGCAAAAATTCTTCGTTTGTTTCTTTCAGGCTAGGGTCAGAAATATGCAGACCTGCCTTATTTATCACAAATTTTTCGCCTCCTGCTTTCGAGAATAACTCGTTTTTGATGACGGTAATACTAAAGTCATTAGCGATGTATAATATCATAAAAAAGAGATTTTCCCCTGATTTATTTTCTGCACTTAGGCGAATTCTTGTTTTCCCTCCTACCGGGGTTTTAATTATATGCTCCTCATTTGAAGCTTCGTACAGTTTAGGACTATCGGTATCGGCTTCTGTATAAAGTTTCAAAGAAAATTCGCGCTCCATCAAAGAACTACTAGGGTTATGAAGGCGATTCAAGCGCATTTTTCGCTCCATTTTCAACAAATTGCTTAATGTATTTTCAATTACTGCATTTTGCATGAATACCCTTTGCGTTTTCTTATTTTTAATTTGGTAAGCTCCATTTTCGTTTGTTACTTCCCAATCCAAAGTCGTCAGTTTGTCATTAAACTCTATAAAAGCTTTATCACCTTCCGATAAATTTGCGCTTAACATTTGGCGCAATTGGGCATCTTTTACATACACGCGCAGTGGATCAATGCCCATATTGAGAAATTTAATTTCATAATGTTTATTGGCAGCCAATTTATTCGCTTCTACTTCTACTTTGCTTGAGCTTACGCCGATTGTAATCACATTTCCGTCTGCAACAGGAGGACTATCTTTGCTCCCTGCTTCAAAAATATGCACCTTTAAGGGCTTTTTTTCAGGATTTAAGCCATGAACCACCCCAATATTTACATTCCATTCTCCATTCAAATTAAAAAGGAAATACCCCGACCCACTATCTCTTTTTGAGGGTTGATTTACCATAAATAATTGTGTGCCGTCAAAATTGAGCATGGCAGAGGCTTGGGGATTTTGTCTGCCTGTTTTTTCTTTAATTTGATAGTATAAAATATTAGCAAGGTCATTATACGCAATCGAAGTACTTTTATATAAGCTCAATGTATCTATCAAACTTGCGGTAAACAAGCCACATCTCCGCCTCCTATCTTCTAATGCCTGCTCTTTCGCGCCACAGGCAGAGAACACCATGTAATTTGATTCAGGCACTTCTACTAATTGTTTAGACGAAAAATAACCATTCAAATAAGTATCATAATTTCTACGAGTTTCGCGCATATCTTCAAACCTTCCTTCATAATCGTCCTCATTCCTTTCCTCACCTCTTGTGCCTCCGCCAGAATGACAAGCATCTAAAGTAACCACCATTTTGGGGTTATTTTTGGCAACTTCGTAAATGAGTGCGCCTAATTCCTTGTCCGCCAAATCTTGTTTATTGGGCGTTCTGCTGTCATAACATACCAGCGTTTGGTTTTTATCGTCTTCTGAATAGGGAATAAACTCCATTGCAGTAAGCTCCTCCGAACCATGTCCACTAAAATGAAACCACACAAAATCACCTTCTTTGGCTTGCCCTAAGTGGGCTTGGAAAACGGAGATAATTGTTTCTCTTGTAGCTTGTTCATTGGTTAAAGTCTTTATGTTTACCTCAAAACTATCTGTAAGTTCCTCATTTACATATTGTTGTAAATTACTCACATCATTCACGCAGCCATTTAAGCCTTTCACTGTTCCTGCATATTTGTCTATTCCCACAAACAGCGCATATAATTTTGGATTTGGCATAATAAAATAATAAATAAAAAAGGTATAATTTGAGTCAAAACTACCAAGTATTTTTGAGTTGCACAAATTTCATGGTAAAAAGTTTAAGCGAAAAGGAAGCAA
Organism: Bacteroidia bacterium; assembly: GCA_046160275.1. Lineage (GTDB taxonomy): Bacteria > Bacteroidota > Bacteroidia > J057 > J057 > JBJXHA01. The sequence continues at coordinate 8,374 of JBJXHA010000588.1, forward strand.
CTGTTTCCCAAAGTGTAAATGGGTAATCTGTTTGAGCAACTAATTATCAACTATCAACGCATCTCCCACTTTTACCTCAAAGCCTTCGCTTTTTAGCAATTTCACATATCGCCCAAACCAAATTTTTTGCTCCCATTGACGATAAGTGGAGAGGGTTTTTGTTGGCTCTTTGCCTGTAATGCCTGTAGTTTGGTCAATCGTAATGACATTGCAGCGAGCGCAAGATTTTACGCTTTGAAAGGTAGAGTTGCCGATTTGAAACTGAAGCCAATTGTCTTCTATGTGCGGTTCGCCACCTGTAAAAACGAAATTGGGGCGAAAACGATTTATCTGAATAGGGGAGGGCAATTTTTCATTCAAATAATTTAATGCATTTTGCCCAACAACTAAATAAGGACAAGCATCAGGAAAGTCAAGTGGAGCATCTGCATGGTGTGTTGTGTAACGAGATTGCGCATCACGGACTAAATAGACTTTTTTGCCAAGATGCGCTGAAAACCAAGTGTTTATCGTTTCATTTTCTTTTGTCGCCAACATTTTTTCTCCCCAAATTTCTACTTGCATCAGTGCATTTTTGCCTTGCTGCTCAAAAGGAATGATAATACTTTCCCCCTCAAAAGAAACTTTCAAGCCATTTTCCACAAAAGTAGCTTGAAATAATGCTAGTTTAGCATTTGTTCTTTGTGTCATAAATAGCCCATCTTCATCAGCCAACATCCATCTTCTATCGTGTTCTAAGCCTTTTTTTCCTAGTTTGGCTTGTGATAAGGCAATTCCTCCTAATGATTTGATAGGATATGTGTAAATCCCTGAAAGTTGATAATCCATATTTTATAATTTCAGCTTTTGTAGTACTCCTCTCACCTCTTTTTCCGAAATGTCTAATAAATCCGCAATTTCCCCTACATTTCTTCAATGCAAAAATACTTTTTTTCTCCCGATTCTGCAAATAAAAAGGGGCAAGCCGTGAACGACTTGCCCCTTTTTTATGTTTTGCCAATGCTTTACTCAAAACAAGCACTCATCACAAAAGCAGTAAAAAGTTTTCGATTTGCAGTGTGTTCTGCAATAAAAGTAGCCAATACTTGCACTTTCCTTCCAACTTTTACTTCTTCAAAAAATGATTTCTCGCAGTTAGCACTCAAAGCAACCCAAATTTTTTCACCTTCCACTTCTATCAATACTTCTTCTTTGGGTAGCCCCATAGCAGATGCCGCATAAGCCATGCTAGCAAGCGAAGGTTGATTAGGCGAGGTAAGCAAAGGATTCGTTACTTTTCTTCTCTTACCTTTATAAATGCCTTCAAAATAGCATTTTTCTACTTGGCGATACACTTGATTTCCTCCGCTTGCCTCAACACTGTCTCGATAATTATACGTTTTGGTCAAGAGCGCTACTACATTTACGGCACGATAGCCGCCATCTGTCGAACTTTGTGCAGAAAGGTTTTGAAAAGAGAAAACCAATACAAAGAACAAGCAATACAATAGTGATTTCATAATTACGATAAAAATTAAATGGTTAAGTATGCATTTTTTAATTTTATACGGTAAAGTTAGTGAAAAAGTTGCGAATTTTTTAGCTTTTTTCCGCTATGTAAGAAAAGGCATTAAATATATGATATTCAGTTATTTAGTGTTATATAAACTCTTTTTAAAATCGCTAACTTATCATAGAAATAAAAGGATATTGCAGTGTAAATATTGATAAATACAATGCAATCTGTAAGTAGAATAAAAATAATTTAGTAATATATGATTATCTTTGCAATAAAAATACAGGTAAGAAAAAAGGTGAAAATGGAAGGAATTATTTGAAAAGAAAACCTCACTTTGTTTTGTTTTTTCTGAAACATAACTATATTTGTCGAGAAACTCATTTGAGAAGAATATGAATTTTCTAAATGGTTGATTATTATTAGTTTATTAAATGTGATACAAGTAAGCTAAGTAAACTCACAAATTATTAATTATCCATTACTTATGCCATCAGAAATAGATAAAATTAACGAATTGTATGAAAAATTGGAGCAGTTGTCCAAAAAACAGGCTCTTTTTCAACGAGAAATCAATGCCTTGCGTGAGGAGATTTATGCACTCAAAACAAGCGATTCTTCTGTTTCAATGGAAGAACCAGAGAAAGTGCTGCAATTAACGTCCGAAAAAAAAGTAGAAACACCTGTAATTCAGCCAATTACTCCAAAAGTACCTCCTAAAAAAGAATATGCCCAAACGCAACAGCCGAAACAAAAATCAAACCTTGAAAAATTCATTGGCGAAAACCTGATTAACAAAATTGGGATTTTGATTTTAGTGATAGGGGTAGCAATTGGTGCAAAATATTCAATTGATAATGAATTGATTAGCCCTTTGACACGCATTGTTTTAGGTTATTTGGTAGGCTTCGGTTTGGTGGGAACAGCGATGAAATTGAAAAAAGACTACCTAAATCTGAGTGCGGTGCTATTAAGCGGTGCGATGGCGGTTATGTATTTTATTACGTTTGCTGCTTATAGTTTTTATCAGCTTATTCCGCAAATTCCTGCCTTCGGTTTGATGGCTGTATTTACGCTTTTTACGGTGTTCGCTGCGATTCAATACGAAAAACAAGTGATTGCACACATTGGCTTAGTGGGGGCTTATGCGATTCCCTTTTTATTAAGTAATGGTTCGGGGCAGGTGGCAATTTTGTTTACTTACATGGCAATTTTGAACATAGGTATTTTAGGAATTGCTATCAAAAAATATTGGAAACCTTTGTATATCAATGCTTTTGTGATTACTTGGCTTATTTTTCTGTTTTGGTGTGCAGCAGAATATCAAATAGATAAACATTTTTGGCTTGCATTGGGCTTTTTAACGCTTTTTTTCCTCATTTTTTATGCCGTTTTCCTTTCCTATAAACTAATTCAAAAAGAGGCTTTTGCCAAAAGTGATATTATTATGGTATTCCTAAACGCATCTTTGTTTTATGGAATTGGGTATGCAATTCTCAATGAACACCCTACAGGAAGTCAATTGCTGGGCTTATTCACTTTAGCCAATGCCGTGTTGCATTTTGGCGCGAGTCTGCTCATTCATCGGCAACAACTTACAGATAAAAACCTCTTTTATTTGGCAATGACGCTCGTTTTGTCTTTCCTTACGATTGCGATTCCTGTGCAATTAGAGGGGCATTGGGTCGTCTTAGTTTGGTCTATTGAGGCGGCACTTATGTTTTGGATAGGTAGAACCAAAGAAATCTCCTTTTACGAGCGTATTTCCTACGTTTTAATGGGTTTGGCTTCGGCTTGCTTGATGATTGATGCAACAAGCCATTATCATTGGGATAGTTGGAACGGAAAAGACTTGCAAATTGTGGCTTTAACGCCAATTTTAAACCCTCAATTTCTCGCTTTTATTGTGTTCATTCTATCTTTAGCTGCAATCAATTATTTCCAAAGCAAGCAAAAAGTCGCAGAAGACAACCCAGAATGGCAAGGACTTTTAAGTAATTTTCTGCCCCCGACTTTGCTATTATTGGGAATCTATTTTGCTTTTTTCTTCGAAATTTCAAATTATTTTCATCAAGCCTATAATGCCACTGCTTTAGCAATTAAAGCCCAAGATTATTTTGATTATTATGGAAATGAAGCACTTAGGGCATTTAATAACCTTAGTTTGATGAATTATAGCCTGCTTTTTCTTTCCGTTTTGGCATTTATCAACCTTTCTTACCTCAAAAATAGTACTTTGGCAAAGGCAAATCTTGCCCTAGCTGCCTACACCGTTGTTACGTTTTTGATGCTAGGCATGACCTTATTGAGTGATTTACGGGAAATGTATTTACACCCCGAGCTGACACCGCATTACACGCAAGGAAGCATGAACATCGGGATTCGTTATGTTTCTTATTTATTTGTGGGCATCGCGCTTTTTGCGATTTATAAACACATTCGAACAGAGATAATCCAACCGATTAATCTAAATTTAGTCCTACTTTATGATGTTCTGCTATTTGGGACGATTCTTTGGGTGGCAAGTTCCGAACTAATTACTTGGGTGGAAATGTCGGGTTCTGCGGATTCCTTTAAATTAGGTTTGAGCGTTTTGTGGGGTATATATAGTTTGTTGTTGATAAGTTTAGGCATTGCAAAAAAGAAAAAACACTTGCGTCTCGGAGCGATTGGCTTATTTGCAATAACCTTATTAAAACTGTTTTTCTATGATATTTCGAATTTAAGTACAATTGCTAAAGTGCTTATATTCATTTCATTAGGAATATTATTATTGCTGATTTCTTTCCTTTATACGAAGTACAAACATTTGATATTTGATGAAGAAGATGATACAAGTAAATGAAACTAACAAACAAATGAGCTGGAAACTCTGCTTCGCTTTTTTGATAGGAATGACAATAAATGCACAAGCGCAACTGCATCGCTACTCCTATCAGCGTGAAATTCAAGGGATTAATTCGGCTTGGCATAGCCTTCGTTTGCCAAATGAGATGTTTACTAAAATGCGAACTGATGGGGCGGATATGCGAATTTTAGGCATTACAGCGAATAAGGATACGATTGAAGCTCCTTATTTGCGATTAAAAGTAGAGGAGGCGTTTACAGAGCAAACCTTTGATTTTCACTTGATTAATACGGCTCATAATACAAATGGCTATTATTTTACCTTTGAAATTCCGGTGGAAACAACGGTAAATCAAATCCTTTTGGATTTTGCGCAAGCCAATTTTGATTGGAAAGTGAAGGTCGAAGGTAGCCAAAATCAAAATGAATGGTTTACCTTGGTCGAAAATTACCGAATTTTAGCGATTGATAATGGGCAAGTAAATTACCGTTTTACGAATATTTTATTTCCTGATTCGAAGTATCAATACATTAGAATTTGCATCAAAAGCAAGGAAAAGCCTGCGATTTCTGCGGCAAAAATCAAGCAAATTACGCGAACTGCAGCGAGTTATCGTACTTATGTTGCCAAAAATATCAAAAACACTTTGGATAAAAAAGCAAAGCAAAGTTATCTGTTTTTTGAGTTGGCGCAGGCGGTGCCTGTTTCCTATTTGAAATTTTTGGTGGCAAATGGCTTTGATTATTATCGCCCGATTCAAATGGAATATCTTGCAGACAGTACAAAAACAGAAAAAGGCTATCTCTATCAATATCAGCCAATTAGTTCTGGAATGTTGAGTTCTGTGGAAAAAAATGAATTTACCTTTCCCAATGTCCTTGCCAAAAAATTCAAGATTACCTTGGATAATGCCGACAATGAGCCTTTGAAAATACAAGCGATTCAGGTAAAAGGTAGCCCCGATAGTCTGATTGCGCGTTTTACCCAGCCTGCTACTTATTATTTGGTGTATGGAAGCGCGACTTCGCCCGTTCCTACCTATGACTTAGCTGCTTTCAAAAACAAAATCCCTGCAGAACTTTCGCCCTTAACACTTGGCAAAGAGCAAAAAATAGAAAAAAGCGAAACGCCTGCCACAGCTCCTTTATTTCAAAATAAAGCATGGCTTTGGGGGATTATGATAGCAATTATCGCAGTTTTGGGTTGGTTTTCGATGAAAATGATGAGGGA
>JBJXHA010000589.1:0-3073 GCA_046160275.1 Bacteroidia bacterium
CATGATAATCGAACAAATCATCACGATAGTATTAATGACGTTGTCTTGCTTTGTGCCGCACTGGCTAACTATAAAAATCAGTTCAAATCTTAAATCGTTCATTATCAAGAATAAGCAACTCTAATAAATGGAAAAGCGCATATAGAAATTGACCCTATTTTTGCGAAAAATGTAGCCATTAACGAAAAACATCCTTTGCGTGTGTTTATTCAATTAGAAGGAGAATCAATGGGGGTTAAGGTAATGAATAAAACAACCACAAGTTTTGAGGTTGTGGAATTAGGAAATGGAACAAATAATACCATTTTGAGCAAGAAAAGACGTATAAAAAATGACATTTTCGGCTAAAAACACCGCATAGTTAGCCGAAAATGTCATTTTATTAAACATTATACGACTGTTTTATTACGAATTGGTATAATATTCCTTTTCAATGGCATATTGTGTGTAACAGGGCAGATGAGAAACTTCCCAATGGTAAGATTTCTAAAAATGAAGATATAAGATTTGAGGCAGCGCCTAAAGACGCGGAAATGGGAACGGGTGAAACGATGAAAGAGAAATAACGCGAGTTGATAAAGAAGGGGCTATATAAAAAGTTCGGAACTCTTCTGAAGAGTTTCGAACTTTTTGTTTAGCCTCATTTTTTAATTAAGTAAATGGGCGAATTTTATCATACTTTAAAAGTCCCCCTCAATCAATCAAAACCGCTTTTTTGTAATTTCTAAACCACCACCACCAGCCGTTGTTGCAGGAGTCTTGTTTGCCTATGTTGATAGTTACGGGTTTATTTTTGTAAAATTTGACACGTTGCCAGCCGTTTTTTCCTTTGGGGGAATCGCCACATACATTTGCCGTAAAGTCAGACATTCCTTCTTCTTGAGAAATAATTTGCAACTGAATAAATTCTTTTTGAGTGCTGCTATTTACTATCACTCTACAACGCGCTTGAAAAATGCCGTCTGTTACCCATTCTGTCCATTCTTTTGTTGTGGCATTCATATATACTTTCGGCAACTGCGTTTGAACTGTAGATGTGCCTACTGATTTTTGCATTTTGATTTGAGCTTGTGCTGCATTTGCGCCCAACAAGAAAAATAAAGTGATTAAGCAAAATAAATGTTTCATAAATAATGGAGAATTAATAATTGAAAATGGATAATGAGGTGTTTCTTTGAGTGATACTTTGCGCGGGGTAAATCTTCCCATTTTTTAGCGTGGGACTCAAGTCCCACGCTAAAAAATGGGAAGATTTATGAAAATTTATCCCGTTTACAGTATGATAAAATCAAATAAACCTCAACAAATATACCTTTAAATGATGAAAAACACAAAAAGGTAACTGGGGTAAGGAAGAAAAATCCTAATGCCGCATTTTTTCCTTTGAACTAAAGGATACTTTGCCGCTTTCCACTTCAATAATTTTGTCGGCATAATCTTTCAAGCGATAATCGTGGGTAACAATCACCACCGCCTTATCTTGTCGGGCTAAACCTACCAATTCGTCCATTACAATTTTTACGGATTGACTATCAAGCGAGGCTGTCGGCTCATCGCAAAGCAACAAAGGCGGATTTGTTACCAAAGCGCGTGCAATAGAAACCCGTTGTTGCTGCCCACCCGACAATTGACGCGGCAAATTTTTTCTTCTGTCGCTCATGCCTACCGTTGCCAAAGCCACTTGCGCTTTTTTTCTTGCCTCACTTGCCGAAAATCCCAACAACTGCAAAGGATACATCACATTTTCTTCCGCAGTCAAGGGGGCAATCAAATTAAAAGACTGAAACACAAAACCAATGTTCTCCAAACGGAGTTTTGCCATTTGCGTAGCGTTCAAATTAGTCGTTTCGATGCCATTAATCACGACTTTTCCTTCCGTTGGATAAATAACACAGCCCAAAAGTGAGAGCAAAGTGGTTTTACCCGAACCCGAAGGACCAATAATCAACAAGACTTCTCCCGTATAAATGGTTAAGTCGGTAGCATCAAGGGCGGTAATCGTAGTATCGCCACTTTTATAAATTTTATTTGCCTTTTCAACGGCTGCAATTGCTTTCATATCCTTGACTTGGCTTATTTTGTTTCTAAACCACCAAAAGAGAAACAATTTTTCTAGCAGATTGTTACCTCTTTGTAACAAAAAATCGCCTCTTATTACGAATATGTACTAAATTTGCGTTTCTTAATAACAAATAGGACGAATTATTCATTCTCTTTTCTCATAAAATGAAACTATCTATTGACCTAACTGTAGCTTCTCCTGCGGCATGGATTGAGGCGGTAATGCAGGATTTTGATGCTTTTTTGCGCGACCATGCCGATTGTGAGCGTAAAGCTTCCTCAATGGCGATGAGTTTTATTGCGCGTTATCCGAATCGGGTAGAAATTATCCCTGAATTGATTGAAACGGCGGTGGAGGAATTAGAGCATTTTCAAGAGGTATATAAAGTGATGGAGGAGCGCGGCATTCAGCTCACACATGAGCTAGAAAAAGACCAATATGTGATTCAGTTGGTTGCACTGTCGCGTACGGGGCGCGAGGAGCGTTTTTTGGACAGAATGTTGATGGCTTCGATTATGGAGTGTAGAGGCGCAGAACGCTTTCGTTTGGTGTATGAAGCCTTACCCGAAGGCGATTTGAAGCAGTTTTATCATCGCTTGTGGGCATCGGAAGCAAAACATGGCAATATTTTCGTGAAAATGTGCCTAAATTATTTTGACGAGAAAACAGTGTATGATAGATTGCATGAGTTGATGACTGCAGAAGGCGAAATTGTGAGAAATTTGCCAATACGGGCGGCTTTGCATTAAAGGAGAAAGGAATGGATAATGAAGAATGGATAATGGAGAATTATCCTAATTTGTTTATTATCAATTATTTAATTTAAGATAATAATATAAGTTAATTTTATCCCCCCTTGATTAAGTACACTGTAAATTAAGTTTTATTACATTTCGCTCTAGTTGTCATATTGGAAATATCTTATCACGCAATGTGTTCAAGCTAGATTTGATAAGATATTTCCAATATGACCAGCCCGCAAAAATATCAGAAATTTTCCTTAACAGTGTA
>JBJXHA010000590.1:0-6781 GCA_046160275.1 Bacteroidia bacterium
TTTTGTTAAAACATACTGTCTTTTTATAAACTAATATTCTCTTATAACTAATAAATAGTGTCTTTTTGTAGTTTTACATTAATAATTTACTATAAAAAGATAATATTTAAGCGTAAATAGATAAAAAGTATTAGCAAAAAAGAAGAAAAGATTGATTCAAAGAAAGTAGGATACCAATAAAGAAAAGCAGCTATCTAAAAAGTTATAACTTTTTAGATAGCTGCTTTTCTTTGTGTTATTGATTTATCGAAATGCTTTTAAAACGAGCTTGTCAAAGATACCGAAAAACCATTAAAAGAAGGTACTGCTCTACAAATACCGCCTACGCAAAGCAAACCTTGGCGCATTTTAGCATAACCAAAAGAGATGCGGTGCGCATCTTTCACATAAGCCACACTCACATTAGGATAATGAAAACGCTTTTTCTCCTCGTCATTTCCATAATTCCACTCATCAAAAACAGTAACATACCAAGCAGGCGAAACCGAATATTCTAACAATGCCAAAGCCCATGAACCTCTATCATCTAAGGTATAAAGGTGCTGTAACTCGGTGCGGATTGCGTGTTTTTCATTGATTTGATAGGTCAAATCTACAATACCGATGTGTGAATAGGTGCGAGGATATTTGCGAACTGCCGCGCCACTTTCTACTACATCACGGTCATAATAGAGATAAATATACATCAAGCCCAATTTCCATTTGTCAGACAATTTCTTGGTAATTTCCACATTAAAATCTTCAAAGTAAGGCTTATCCTTTCCACCTAACAAAGAATAGGTATTTAAACGAGAGTATTTTCCATTTTCCATGATGTGAGTCGTATCCAAGCCATCAACACGCGAATAGTTAAGACTGAGAAGCGTTCCATATTTTCCGCCCAATGCTGTTCCTTTTTTAAATTTATAATAAATCGTTATTTGCCCGCCAATTTCGCCATTTACTTGGGTAGCATAGGGATACAAAGTAGGCAAGCGATAAGTATGCGCTTTGGTAACGGGTGGCAAAAAGCTCAAGGTAGCCTCATTAATAATCGCATCTCTCTCTGAACGGAAGTTCATATTCTCAGCACGACGAAGGGAAGCTGTAATACCCAAGCCTTTTTTGGCATAAGAACCCGATAAATATACGGAATTTCCAGGGTCATAAGCATAACCGTTGGCTTTACCAGGGTCATTTACCTTATATGCCCCTTCTCCTTCTAAGCGAAAAGCTTTATAATTCACCGCAAAACGACCTGCAAAAGCAGCTACATTTTTAGGCAATTTATAATCAGGATTGTTATCTTCTTGGTATTTACTTACCACACTTGCACCCAACGTTACTCTCGCCTTTGATTTTTCCATAAAAGGCAGCATTTCGTTTAATTGCAAATTCAAGTCTGCAGCCCGCACATTTCCTTGCGATCTTCCCCAATAAAAGCGTTGTTTGCCGATGATTCCTGTCAATTTTATCCCTTTGTAGGGCATTAACTTCAAACGAAAACCATCAATCGAATTATCTACCCCCAATGTCCACTCTTGATAAGCTCTAAAAATAGTTCCTTTTCCAAACTGTTCATAAAAATTACCTACTGTAATGTCAATAAAATCGCCATGATAAGCGGCATAACGATTGGCGATACCTTGCCCTTGATAGTTTTTGAAGCCCCCCAACAAAGGATTCAAATACATTTCGTATCTCGCGCCCATTTCAAACTTTCCTTTTTGATAAGTAAGTTGCAAATAGGTATTAGACACCACGCGCCCTGAGTCAATTTCTGCCTCAATTTCGGGGGCAGGCAAGGTATATTGCACATCTGATTGAAGGCTACCATGCACGGAACCCATATCAGGTGTATTTTGAGCGGATAGCGGGATAGAGAACACCATTGCGGCAAAGCACCACAAGCCGAACTTAGCACAGGAGGATAAATATTTCATAAAACTTAAATATTTTGAGAAGTTGCGGCAAATATAAAGGGTTTTTTTGAGAAAGATGCGGAAAAAAAGCAGTAAATTTATGGGAGGAATTACGCCCAGCCCTTATCCGAATCAATTTCATAAATGCCTGTGTCTTCGGCGAGGTAAGTATTTGGGAAAACAGCACGAGCCTCGTTCCAAAGTGGGGTGAGGTCGGTGTAGCGCGCAGAAAAATGCCCTAACAATAAGCGTTTTACATCGGCTTTTAAGGCAATGGTTGCAGCTTGTTTAGCGGTACTGTGCGCGGTATCTTTGGCGCGTTTTTTCAACTCTTCGGTAAACGTAGCTTCATGATACAGCAAACTTGTTTGATGAATGTAAGGAATTAGCTTTTCATAATAGGCTGTATCTGAGCAATAACAATAGGAATGGGGTGCGTCTGGCGGCAGAAGCACCATGTCAGGTGTGATAATTTCCCCATTTTCGAGGGTAATTGAATTGCCTTGTTTTAAGAGATGAAAATAAGGATTTGGCACTTCGAGTGCTTTTGCCTTATAAAAATCAAATTTGGGTTTTTTATTCACTTCTTCAAAGCGAAAACCACGACAAAAGATACGGTGCGTAAGCGGGAGCGCACGCACCGTTAAAGCATCAGTAGCAAACAGTTCGCTACCAATGGCAAAATCTTCTGTCGGAATAAACTGTAAAGGGTACGAGAGATAACTATGCGTTTGTTGAAGGATGAGTTCTAGTACACTTTTCAAAGCTGCAGGCGCGTAGAGCTTCAAAGCCGTTTCACGTCCTTCCATGCTTAACGAACTCAACAAACCCGGTAAGCCCAATACATGATCGCCATGAAGATGAGAGATAAAGATAGCATCAAGGCGATGTAATTTAATTTTACATCGCATGATTTGTACCTGCGTACCTTCACCACAATCTATCAAATAATGCCTATCATTGTAAGTGACTACCTGTGCCGACAACCCCCGATAAAAAGTGGGAACAGCAGAACCTGTTCCTAATACTTGTACCCTAAACATAAGGGAAAACTTGAATGAGTGGCAGATTAGAAATCATCTTCAACGAAGTCCTCGTCTTCATCAAAATCCTCTTCATCAAATTCTTCGTCATCGAATTCCTCCATGCCGTCTTCGATGTCATCTTCATCAAAGTCACTAAATTCTTCAATTTCCTCGTCATCAAAGTCTTCGTCTGTGAAATCCTCATCATCATCGAATTCATCGTCTTCGAAGTCTTCATCGTCCCATTCTTCTAGGTCGTCTGTCAATTTAAACATATCCATTGCTTTAACAAAAAATAAAAGGTAAGAAACGGTAAATAGAGAACGGAAGATGTTCTTGCTTATTCACGCTCTTACATAGTTATAAATACCTCAAATTTGAAGTTTCGTTTGTGATGCCTATTTTCCTTGCCAAGAATTTGGTAGTGCGATAGGGCTTAAGTAGGTGATAGTTTATAGTTGAGATAAATATAATTGATTGATTGATTATTAATTTTTTAATAGTTATTCTACTATAAACTTATTACCACCGAGTGCTTATCCAAGTTAAATCTTTCTAGCTTGCCTCTTTGCTTTCTACATTACCATCGCCTTCTTCTTCTAATTGACGCTCCATTTCATCCATAAAAACGGCTTCAATGGCTTCTTGTTGTGTAGGCAAAATATTTAGTACTTTGTCCAACTGAGAGATTTTAATCAAATTACTCACTCCTTTTGACAAACTACAGAGTACGAGCGCACCATTTAGCTCACCACAAGTGCGGTTACCTATCAAAAAGGCACTCAAACCAGAGCTGTCCACATGGTTTACCTGCTCTAAATTCAACACCACATATCTTACCCCTAGTTCTTTCAATGCTACGAACTCATTTTTTAGGTCGGGGGCGAAGCGGCTATCTAGTTTGTCTTCCCAGATTTTGAGGAGGGTATAAAGCTCCTCGGTTGTTTTTTCTAATTTCATTGCAATGAAAATGATGATAAATGATGAAGTGTTGAAGTTGGCTTTATGATACTACTTGCAAACTTTTACACGAAAATACGGAAACTGCCGCAAAAAAAAGCAAAAAAAAGCAACGTTTTTTTTAAGTTTTTTTGATGATTTCTTACAACGTATGTTTTAATACTTTGTTTATCAGTGAATTATGGAGATAAAAAATTATTTTTTCAGTTTGATTTTTTCGTTATAAAAGTGGAGTGCTGCCAAAAGTTGTGCTTTTTCTACTGGCTCATTCCATTTTACTTTCCCTATTTCTTTCAATAATACACACATTACCTCATCACCTTGATTTTTTTTATCTTGCTGCATGAGTTGATAAATGCGTTTATAAATGAAAGGAGGCATTTCGGGTAGCCAAAAATGCTGTAGCAAATATGCTGTGATTTCCTCTAATTCAGTTTCGCTCAAATACCCTTTTTGAAAAGAAAGATGCGACTCGCAAATCATTCCTGCGGCTACCGCCTCCCCATGAAACATCGCCTCGGAATCAAAACCCAAAAAATAACTTTCTACGGCATGACCTACTGTGTGCCCAAAATTTAAGGCTTTGCGAATATTTCTTTCCATTTTGTCTTGCGCCACAATCGCCGATTTTGTTGCTACGGAATGTTGAATGACCTTTTCAAAATCCAGTGTTTCAAAAGCCTGCGTTTTTAGTTCGTCCCAACCTGCTTTATCCGAAATCAAATAATGCTTTACGACCTCCCCAAATCCTGAAAGCAATTGGCGTTTAGGAAGGGTATTAAGAAAAACGGGACAAATATACACAGCTTGTGGGTCAATAAACAAACCAATTTGATTTTTATATAAATGAAAATCAATTCCGACCTTACTTCCCACGCTCGCATCAGTTTGCGCCAGCAAAGTAGTAGGCACTTGCACAAAGTCAATTCCACGCTTATATACCCCTGCCACAAAGCCTCCCATGTCACCAATTACTCCTCCACCTAAGTTGATTAATAAGGTATTACGGTCGCAATAACACGAAGTTAACTGCTCCCAAATTTTTTCACAAGTAGAGAGCGTTTTGTGCGCCTCTCCTGCATATATCCCTATCCAATGATGCTTTTCGGGTAAATGATCTTTCAAAATAGGATAACAATCCCGATAAGTATTTTCATCTAGCAACACTACTACATTAGAGTAGGCTTTGGCTGATATGTCGAGCTGAAGTTGGCTAAGTGATTGATTTCCAATATATATAGGATATTCTTGCATATTTTTTTCATTAAACAAAGGTAAAAATTTCTTTTGATAGAAACAAACAACAATTTTTTGAGGGACAGAGAAAATGCTAGTAAAAGTTGTATTTTTAAATAAAAAATTATACCTTTGATGTATTGTATTACGTTAGTACACTATACCCAAATTCATAAAAGATTTTTTCCTTACAATCGTTACTCTCCTAATAATATTTTTAATTTTACATTTCCTGCTATTCTAAAACCCGACGATATCATTCACTCAAGTCCAATGCGAAATGCCGTTTTTGGGTTTGTATATTCCCTTTTTTATAATGTTATTAATATTTAATCTTATGAAATTAAATTATTTTCTTCTACTTGTTTGCGTTTTTTACACCTCCTTCAGTCTCGCTCAAAATGTGGGCGTTGGTACTTCCACTCCTATGTCCAAATTAGATGTAGAAGGCGGAGTCTCTGTTGGTACAAACTATTCAGGTACCACTGCTGCTCCTATCAATGGTGCAATTATCGAAGGTGCTGTGGGAGTTGGGACTTCTGCTCCTAATGCTTCTGCTCAGTTACAAGTGCTTGCTACAAACAAGGGTTTACTTATCCCAAATGTAGCCCTTACCGCTACCAATTCAGTGACTCCTATTACCTCTCCTGCGACTTCTTTATTGGTGTATAATACTGCTACGGCAGGCAATGTAACGCCTGGCTATTATTATTGGAGTGGCACGGCTTGGCAGCGTTTTGATACAGGCAATAATACAGGCGACTGGAAATTAGACGGCAATAGCAATGGTATTATTCGCTCTATTGGTACAAATGATAATTTTGACCTTCCTTTTGAAACAAATGGTACAGAAAAAATGCGAATCCTTGCCAATGGAAATGTGGGAATTGGGACTGCTTCCCCAAATTTTAAGCTACAAGTTCAACAAGATATGACGATGGATGGAGACGTTACAGCTGCCCAAATGGTCATATCTGGCGCAACAACCAACGGAAAAAGGATGATTTTCGGATATGATACAAACGGAGATGGATTTGGATTTATTAAATCAGGCAATTTAGGCGTTACTTGGACTCCTATTGCTTTGCAACCTAATGGTGGCAATGTTGGGATTGGTATAACAAACCCCACAGAAAATCTTTCTGTAAGAAATGCGTTTGCTTCTTCTATATTTTCTGTCAGCAATAGTGCTAATCATTTTTTTAGTGCTTATTCGGGTTCTCCAGGAGATCAACACGTTGCCCTTATTTCAGATAATGGTCAAGCGATTAGATTTGGGCAATGGGGTGACTTAGTCAATAGAACTTGGACGGAAAGAATGAGAATTGATGTAAATGGAAATGTAGGAATTGGAAATACGGCACCTAGCTATAAATTACATGTTGCTGGCGATGTATATGCAAATGGCGGCTGGTTACGCGCTTCGGGCAATGCGGGTTTTTATTGCGAAACGCATGGTGGCGGTTGGCATATGACAGATGCCACTTGGATGCGTTCTTACAATGACAAAGCTGTTTATGTAAATAATGTTGTACGGGCAAATGGTGGCTTTCAAGTAGATGGTAATCAAGTGATTGATGCAGATGCGGGCTGGCATAGAAGTTATGGTGCAACAGGCTGGTACAATCAGACGTATGGTGGCGGTTGGTTTGTGCAAGG
>JBJXHA010000591.1:0-4108 GCA_046160275.1 Bacteroidia bacterium
CCACGCTAAAAAATGAGAAAATTTACCCCGCGTAAAACACGCCTTTCATGTAGCGGCTGTTTTAGCTGCCGCATCAACGCAAAAACGAAGTTTTTGCCAATGGAGGGCAGCTAAAGCAGCCCGTACAGCAATTTGCCTGCTGTTTTCTTTTTAACTATCTTCTCTTTCACGAATATCTACAAACCCTAACAAAGCCTCATTAATCCTATTCAATTCTTGGTCGTGCTCTGCGTTGGGAATAATGCCTTGTCTGTATTTTTCGTTGTTGCGGTGAAAACGACCAGATTGCAGATAAACTTCATCGTCAAGGGGATATAATTCAAATAATTGCTCAAATGCTTCTTTTAATCTGTTGGAAGCGATTAGTTCTTTTATCTCTATTTTATCCTGTTCTTGGTATTTTTCGAATAAAAAGGAGTGCTGGGAAAAGTAAATCCTTTTGTCTTCTTCAAAGAGAAAAGAACGTTGTCCTTTCTCTTTTTGTTCATATTGTCGAATAATCTCCTCCATAGGTACAAATATTTTATTCTCCTCTGTTCTACTTACCGAAATTTCCACTGCTGCATTTTTTCCTAATTCACGAAATTTATCGCAAATTTCTTTTTGCAAAATGTGTGCATCTGTTTGCGTATAAACGCGCAGTGTTTTGGTAGTTACATCACACTCAACAATGCAAGGCGTTTTGGTTTCTTTATGTGCAAAGCAAATTCCATTTTTCCAATACAATTTTTGTGCATCTGCGCCATATTCGCATAAAAAGTTGATTATCAGATTTTCAGGCAAAAATTTTGTGAAGCGAAATTGAAAAACAGGCACCAAACTATTGCGAATAATTTCGCAAAAAATCGCTGCTTCTTCTCCTAATTTTTCGGGTAAACATTGCGGATAAATGTAATAACCACCTTCTTTTTCTTCAAAAATCAGTTGGTATTTTATCAATAATGCCACAAAACTCTCTCTTTCTTCTTTGATTTCATAGATAGTAGCAAGGTATTCTTGTGTAATTTTTCCCTTTTGTTTTCTCAGTTGCTTTTCATCTTTGAGCAAAAGGTACAACTTTTCTATCAATTTTTCGGGGTGAATATAGACCGAATTTTGAAGCTGCGAATTTTCGTCAAAATACACAATTTCACCAATGCTATGCAGCCATTTTGCGACAAAACGTTCATTTCCTGCATCAATGTCTGCTGTTTTGCAGAGTTCTTTAAAATTCGTTTCAAAATCTAAGACAAAAACACCCGCATTTCGTTTTTCTTCTATCAAATCGGCAAGTTCAAAATAAGTTGTTGCACATTCGTTGCCAAAAGGATGGTTTGCATCTTCCCATTTTTCTAACAATTTATCGGCAATTTTTTCCCGCAACTCCCCCAAATGATGTCCCGTTTTTGCATCAAACTCCAAAAATTCTCCTTTATACAACTCCTTTTCTTGGCAAGTCAATTTCCTTTTCTTTTCCTCCTGATAATGCGTTTTTACCATCAAAGGGTTTGCTTCTTTCCCATTGCGCAAAATGTTATCTAGCCAATAAGCACAAGGTTGAATTTTGTCATTTGCAATAAAATCCTGCGATTTTTCAGGGTTTGCTTCTGCTTCTTTTCTTGCTTTTTCACGATGTTCTAACAAAATTTGCTCATTTGCCCACACCAAAATATACGCCGCTTCTTCATTCAAAAAAAACTGATGCGTCGCATAAAAAATCTCCTGCCCGCCAAAATCCCATACTTTTATTTTCAGAAAATCCCTTTTTGAAGTTTCTATTGCTTTTTGTTGTGCGATTGCTTGTGTTATTTCTTGCGGCAAATCAGGGAAATTCTCCGCTTGCCATTCACCCAAAACAATTGCGTGCGTATATTTCTCTTCGCTGTTAAACGCATTTCCACCCACCACGCGAGACGAAGAAGTTTTGCCCGCCCTGCCATTTCCTACCAAAATCACTTTGAGCTGTAAGTTCACTTTTGTGCCTTTGTTTGCCTCCACCCAATATGCCAAAACTTCCTGCGCACTGTTTCCTTCTTTGTCCCAATGTACTTTCGGAACATTGCTAAGTTCACTTTTATACAAAAATAAATGCGTCAAATTCGGCTGTATGGGGTTCAGTATCAGGCTTGTTAAGCCCGCATTAGTTGCGTCTAAGAGTTGTAAATTACGGCAAGCTTGTGGCAACACTAGCACTTCCAACTGATTGTTTTGCACATACAACTGCTCCAAAGCAGGTAAGTTTGCTTCAAAAAAATCTAACACTTGCAAACTACAATTATTCAAATAAATGCGCTTTAAAAAAGGAAAAGTTCCCGTAAAACTTACTTTTTTCAGGTTTTTATTTTCTGAAAGATTGAGGTGTTGAAGGTGTTTTTCTTCTTCCCCAAAATGTAGCTCTGTTTGTGTTATTTCTTTGGCTATCAAGCCTGTAAGCTGCCCTGCTTCGTTGAATAAGGCTTGATTTTTCGCAGGTTCTTGGCTTTGTTTTTCTGTGGCAAAAGGGTTTAATTTTTGCCAAGTACTTGGTTCTATTTTGACAGGCAAATAAGCAATCAAATCCGCCAAGTTGCCTGTGATTTTTTGAGGAGAAAGTTGTGTAAGCATAGACATTGTTAAGCCTGTAATTGAACTTTAAAAAACTAAAAACGAATACTTTACCTATTCGCTTAATTCAGAGAAACCTACACAACCCTAATGCAGCAGCATCTACACAATTGCTATTTTAAGGTATTAGTTGTGTAGATGCTGCTGCATTAAAAACTAGGCTACTGATAATCACCCAACTAAAGTTTAAACATAAACTAAGAAGTATTATTTTCAAGGGCGAAAATAGCGTTTTTTTTGAAAGAAATCAAAAATAAAGCGTTTTTTTTAGGGTTCGGAACTTTTTAGAAAGTTCCGAACCCTAAAAAATTAGTTATTTCCTAAAGGCAAGACCTAGTGAGGTTTTCCCTGAACCTCATTAGGTCTAACCAAGAGCCTTGCGGCTAGTTGAGAAACCTAGCAAGGTTCAGGAAAAACCTTGCTAGGTTTAAAAATAAATATTTTTCATCAAGACAAGACCTAGTGAGGTGCAGGAAACACCTCACTAGGTCTAATCCAAAAAAAATTCTTCGAAGCCTACGGCTTCAAAGGGTAAAAGCGTAAAAAGTGACAGAGGGTAAAGCATCCTCAGACAAACAACACTAACCGACACCCAGTAAGGTTGATTCGATTATCTGAATTGAGCCTATCGCGATTGGCAACGCGGTAGTTGTCTCGAGCGAAGTTGTCCCAAGAACCGCCACGCAACACGCTGTAATCAGATATTTCTAAATTTGAAATATTTTCACTTTCAAGTATTGGATTTACACATATTTCATTTTTAGTTAAAAATTTATTGCAATATTCGTAATATTTTTCAGCATAAAAATCGCGGCACCATTCCCACACATTGCCACTTAGGTCGTATAAGCCGAGCGCGTTCGGCATTTTCATACCTACGGGCATTGTGCCGCCATTGCTGTTTTTATCATACCAAGCCACTTCTTCTAAGAGGTTGCTACCTGCATAGCGGCACTTGTTATGTCCAAGTTCGTTTCCTAACTTGCCTCCGCGTGCGGCATATTCCCATTGTACCTCGCTTGGCAAGCGAAACTGCAAATAAGGTAAACCATTTTGCTGCAATTCTTCGGCAAAGATACGGTTTATTTTGGTCAAAAAACATTCGTAATTTTCCGTATCTGTACAAATGTCGTCCCAAGAAACGTTTTCAACAGGCTGCATTTCTCCTTTAAAGCGGCTAGGGTTGTTGCCCATCACTGCTTGCCACAGCCTTTGCGTTACTTGAAACTCTGCCATCCAAAAGTCATCTAAGCGTACTTTGTGAATCGGCTTTTCATTTTCACGCTCATTGCTGCCCATGTCAAAAGTGCCACCTTCCACTTTTATCATCGTAAAAGGGGCTTGCGGCAGCGAAGTGAGGGTTATTTTTTCTACGGTTTGTGTGTTGTTCATAATGAGATAGGTTTGGGGCTGCAAGTTAGGGAAAAATATTGTTTTTTGTTTTAACAGTGTATCATTTCTACTTTTTGGATAAAAAGAGAAATATTCTATCCTTTTGCATTGTGTTCAGGTAGGGGCTGGGCAT
>JBJXHA010000592.1:0-11109 GCA_046160275.1 Bacteroidia bacterium
CTGTCATTGCGAAAAAATGCAAGCGACCTTAGGAGCGAGCATTTTTGAAGCAATCATACACAGTTTAAACCCGCAGTTTTTACATTTTGTAGGACTGCTTCGGTTTCTGAACAAATCAATGCTGACTTTTAGGGGAATCCAACCTCTTTTTTGGGCGTTATTCTTTTCATTGGTAAATTTTTTCTTAAAAATAATAGATTAAAACAAACAAAATTGTTGATAAAAATGTTAAACAATTTTGTCTAATATATTATTGCCTAAAATTTATGCGAAACACATTTTTTATTTTCCTACTTCTTTTGTTTGCAAGTTGCTTGCAGGCGCAAACTTATCAGCCGCTTTGGATTCCTGATACGCTGTCGGGAACGCATTTTAAATTGGTGATGAAGGATACTTTTAAACAAATTGTGCGAAAAGGAAACCAAACGGTAACAGGAGGGATAAACAGCAATTTTTGGGGACCTACTTTATTTGTGAACAAAGGAGATGTGGTTGAAATGGAGGTGCATAATCAGTTAAATGATTCGAGTACGTTGCATTGGCATGGTTTTCATCTGCCTGCGGTCATGGATGGAGGGCCTTATCAAGTGATTCCGCCTGGCGCAATTTGGCGACCTTATTGGAAAGTAACAAATCATGCGGCAACCTATTGGTTTCACCCGCATCTTCATGAAATGACACATGAACATATTGCAAAAGGCTTAGGGGGGCTAATCATTGTGCGCGATGAAATCGAAAAATCTTTGCAATTGCCTCGCACTTATGGTATAGACGATATTCCTTTGGTCTTAACAGACCGCGATTTTGACAAAAATAATCAAATGCTGATAAGCCCTTATGGTGATTCTGCTTTGGTGAATGGTACGTTGCGTCCTGAAGTAAAATTACCTGCCCAAATTGTACGCTTTCGCATATTAGATGCAGCGATTACGCGCTCTTTTATGTTGGGTTTTGCCGACAACCGCAAATTTTGGGTCATTACCTCTGATGGTGGTTTACTAAATGCGCCCGTTCAAACTGATCGTTATTTGTTGCACGCTGCGGAAAGGGTAGAAATTTTGGTGGATTTATCGAAAGACGAAGGAAAATCTTTGGATTTATTGTGTTATAATTCTGAATTAAAATCTGTAATTGCAGGTGGCGACCGAGTTCCTTTTGGACCGCTTGCGAATTACTTAGCAAAGAAAGATTTTAAGCTCCTGCATATTAATGTAAATGCACCGACAAAACAACCCATTACAAGTATTCCTAATCAATTGACAAACAATATTTTACTTCAAGAAAATGAGGCATCTGTTGTACGAAAAGTGTTAATGACTGACAGCATTGTGTTTCAAAAGCCACCACTTCCACCAAATCCGATAGATATGTTCATTCTCAATCATAAAATATTTGAACTTCATCATAATAATTTCTCTATTCCATTGGGAAATACCGAAATTTGGGAGATTACTAATGCTTCTGTTTTTGGGCATCCCTTTCATATTCACGATGTTACCTTCAATGTGCTTTCTGTGAATGGCGAAAAGCCTGATGCAACACAAGCAGGTTGGAAAGATGTGGTTTTTGTGCCAAGTCGAACAATCATGGGGAAACCAGGGGTCGTTCGTTTTATCGCTAAATTTGAGGACTATGCGGATGATTTGCATCCTTTTATGTATCATTGCCATATCGCAACGCATGAAGATGAAGGCATGATGGGGCAATTTGTGGTAAAAGATAAGGTTAATACTAACGATAAAAATATTGATAATGAGCAAGTTAATTATAGCCTTGCAATAAAAGACGAGTTTTTATGGGTAAATTTAGAAAATCCGAAGACAGAAGTGTATTACCTTCAAATTAAAAATGAAGCAGGGCTTATTCGTGATATGCTGCCCTTGCCACGTTTAGAAAAAGGCGTGGATATTTCACATCTTTCGAAAGGAAAATATACCGTAGAACTGACCGCAGGAAAATCAAAAAAGGTTTATACTCAAACATTTACAAAACTATGAAAAGTTATCTTTGGAAATTAGTTTGTTTGCTTTTCTTGGCAATGGGTGTAGGTTTTATTTTCCCTGCAAAAAAAGTAAAAGATTTTCGATTGAAAAATATTGATGGGAAATATATCTCCTTGCGAGATTATCCAGAGGCTAAGGGTTTTATGGTGGTTTTTACTTGTAATCATTGCCCTTTTGCCAATCTCTATCCGCCAAGAATGAATGCGTTATATGACAAATATTTGCCTTTAGGTGTGCCATTAATTGCGATAAGTTCCACAGATACAGTCATTTATGAAAATGATACC
Source organism: Bacteroidia bacterium (assembly GCA_046160275.1). Classification (GTDB taxonomy): domain Bacteria; phylum Bacteroidota; class Bacteroidia; order J057; family J057; genus JBJXHA01. Next base: position 2,291 of record JBJXHA010000592.1, read on the forward strand.
TTTGCTGAAATGCAACAGAAGGCAATGGCTGAGGGTTTTCGTTTTCCTTACTTAATAGATGAAACGCAAGCAGTCGCAAAGGAGTTTCATGCCCAAAAAACGCCTCATGCTTTTCTCATTTGGAAAGAAAATGAGGATTGGGTGATAAAATACAGTGGTGCAATAGATGATAATGGAGCGCATCCTGACGAAGTAGAAACCTCTTATTTGGAAAATGCCACAGATGCGATGTTGCAAGGTAAGGAAATCGAAATCAAAGAAACCAAGTCTATTGGTTGCCAAATTTATTATCGAAAAAAATGAGGATGAGGTAGCAGCAAAAACTGCGAATCTAAATGTTTTTAACTGAGGCTTAACTTTGATTATCAGTAGTTTATGGGTACTTTTAGCAGAATTTATGCAACAACCTTTTCTAGATTAGTTGTATAAATTCTGCCGAATGATAAAATAAGAAGCACGTTGAAATATGTGTTATCTATCCCCCTATAATCACCAATTCCACACTTCTATTTTTTGCTCTGCCCACAGGCGTATCTTCTTTTTCAATTGGTTTATCGCTTCCTAAACCTTTGGTTGTGATGCGATTAGCAGGAATCCCTTTTTTTAATAAATAGGACTTCACCGATTCTGCGCGCTGTTGAGAAAGTGCGTTTGCATCAACCTCTTCTTTGTTTGCTCGCCCTTCTAATTGGATTTTTACGCTGGGGTTATTTTTCATAAATAAACTCAAAACGACTAGCCCCATTTCCGATTCTTGCGTAAATTTATCTTTCCCCATGTCAAAAGAAATGCCTTGTAGCACCATGCGTTCGCCATTTGCAATGGGCGTAAGTCTCATGTTTACCTTCCAAACGGGAATTTTTATCAAGGAATCGGTGTTAATTTCGCTTGTATAAGGCAAGTAACCCAAAGGAGTGGCAGCCAAAGTAACACGCGCTCCGACCTCCTCATCAATCGGAGCAAGCATCATATACTCGCCATTATCGGGGTTGGTTGCCACAGATTCTACCGAATCTTGGTCATAAAAATCAAACAAGCCCAAACTCGCCTTGATAGGTTTTTTGCTTTTTTTATCTGTTATAACTCCCTCAATCATAGGGTTATAGGTCTTAGTTCTTACTTTTTTATTAGGTTCAGTTACATTGGTAAGCCAAATATCAAACCTTCCGTTGTGATTGATGAGATGAGAGGGGTTGGTTTTGTCCTCATCGCTTAATCCCATGCACAAATATTCGCCTTCTGAAATTTCAATAGCCGTATGTAAAAAATCTTTTTTGACAGAACCCAATGCTTTTGTCCAACTCACCGTTCCATTTTTATCGGTTTTGAGGACTGCACCATCATAATAGCCATGATTTTCGGTGAAATCGCCTTCTTTGGATTGTGTCATTCCGACCAATAAATAGCCGCCATCTTTCGTACAAAGCACATCGCTACCGCCATCTTGTTTGGTGCCGCCGTAGGTCTTGCTAAAAATTAATTTTCCTTTGGTATCTATTTTTAATAACCAAATATCGCCTAAGCCTCTTTGTTTGCTAATATTTCCTGTTTTAGAAAAAGTTGTCCCAATCATTACTACTTGATTATCAGGGGTTAAACGCATAGCATGAAGCATTTCATTTGCCTCGCCGCCGTATTTAGTTTGCCATTGCATTTTGCCGTTTTCATCAATTTCAAAAATCCACGCATCGTGTTGTCCTGCTTTTCCTTTTACATCGGCATCTTCTGAATTGGTAACACCTGCAATAAGATAACTATTTTCGCCCAAAGTAAGCGCACACAAAGCCGTTTCATTGCGAGAGCCGCCGTAGTGCTTTTCCCACATAATTTCTCCTGTATAATCCACGCGAGCGAGCCAAGCATCTAAGCCACCACGCGGGTCAGATTGCATATTTCCATCTAAAGAACCCGCCTCGCAAGCAAGAATAAGTCCACCATCATACACTTCTGTTAATCCAAAGCCTCGATCATTGCCAATTCCGCCATAATTTCTTGCCCATTTTAAATCGCCTGCGCTAGAAATTTTCGCCACAAAAATGTCCATTTCCCCATGTGTCGAGCGAATTGTTCCTTTTTTTGAATTAGTTGTACCAATTAAAGCAAAACCGCCATCGCTTGTTGCAATCATATCCGACAAATCTTCATGCCCCTCGCCATCTAAGAGAACTTTCCACGCTGTTACTCCTTGTGGGTTGTATTTCATCACCACAACATCTGCCGACAAATCATCGCCAGAATGACCTTCGCCCAAACCATCAGCAGAAGCCACCTCTGCCGCTATGACATAAGAGCCATCTGCAAGATACACAAGTCGTTTTCCAATGTCGAAATTTTTTCCACCCAAAAAACGCTCATTGGGAGTCTGCGAAAACAAAGTGAAAGTAATAATAGAAAGGAAAAAGAAAAGAATGAAATTTCTCATAAGAATTTGCTGCGTGATTTAGTTGATACGCCTTGATTTGTCATGCAAAAATAGTACAAATTTTTCGACTTTACCGCCTCAATTCAATCGTCCGCATCAACTTATTGAACATCTTGCGTTGTTCGGGGTAAGGCTTTAGGCGTGCTTCTACTCGCGGCACAAGGTAGTTTAGTTTTCGGGAATGAGAGCGGCGCACAATGTCAATTACCGCGTACATTCTTTCTTCATCGTCCATATTTTTGAGCCAATCGTCAAGCTCTTCGGCAAGGCTATTTAATTCAAAATAATGGTTGCTTTCAAATACAACAATGTCATTCACCAAATAGGCATCGTTTTTTACCAATGCCTGCTCCAATAACAAGACAAACATTTCCGCAACTTTATTGTACTTGTCTTGCGGTTCTGTTTTGTCATCAGCCATAATCTCAGAAATATCTCTTTTGGCAATAGGTCCTGTAGGCGTAGTAATAGCCTGTTTTCTGCAAGAAACTAAAGTAAGAAGAAGGAGAAAGAGTAGATGAAATGTTTTCATGTTTGTTTTTCTGTATTTGAATTTTTAATGATGAAAGGTAATGAGGCTGTCTAAAAAGTTCGGAACTCTTCGAAGAGTTCCGAACTTTTTACATAGAACATAATAAAAAAGTAATCACAATGAATAATATTTTTTGTGAATTAGCCTTTTGGAACAGCCTCATTTATATACTTTAAATTGAGGAAACAACGCTTTATTTCTTCAACAAACCATAATAAATCGGAATACCTAACAAAATCAAGCCTAAGCCAGGATAGGTAAAGTTAGGCTTTTCGATAAGCAAGGCGATACAAATTGCACCTGCTAACACAATGTATAAGGCAGGCAACACAGGATATGCGAATGCTTTGTAAGGGCGTTCTGCATCGGGGCGTTTTTTGCGAAGAATAAATATCCCAGCAATGGTAAGAATGTAAAATACCAAAACGGCAAAGGTTACATAATCCAACAAATCGCCATATCTTCCGGTCAAGCATAACAAAGAAGCCCAAATACATTGAATCCACAAGCCGTTTGCAGGTACGCCATGCTCATTCATTTCGCCTACTTTTTTGAAAAATAAGCCATCTTGCGCCATTGCCGCATACACCCTTGCCCCCGACAAAATCAAGCCATTGTTACAACCAAAAGTGGAAATCATAATCATAATGGCAATGATATAAGTGCCAATGTTTCCAAAAATCACCTTTGATGCTGCTACTGCTACCCTTTCTGATTCACAAAAAGCGATGTCATGCAAAGGCATAACGCCCAAATACATGATATTCATCAACAAATAAATGACAGTAACCGTGAGTGTGCCAAAAAATAAACTTAAGGCAATGTTGCGTTGTGGATTTTTAATTTCCCCTGCAATGAAAGTTACATTGTTCCACGCATCACTCGAAAAAATCGCACCTACCATCGCTGCTGCAAAAACCGTAAACAGTTGAAAACCTTGAATTGGGGTTTCGGTAATCACGCGACTGCCGTCTTCACTTATAGATTTGATGGCAAGTTGAATGATGTCGGGCGTTTTAAAATTGGTGAAAAAGACTTGACTATCAAAGGCAAAAAGAAATCCACAAACTAGTAAACCAAACAAAGATACCAATTTTGCCAAAGTGAAAAGCGTTTGAATGACTTTGCCATTTTGGATTCCTTTGGTATTAATAAAGGTTAAGAACACAATAATAACGATAGAAACAAGTTGCGCCACAGACAATTTAAACCCACTTTCGGCATCTCCAATGAGGTAGTTTTTTTCACTTAAAGCAGGCAACAAATACGCTGCAAATTTTGAAAAACCTACGCCCACCGCAGCGATTGTCCCTGTTTGAATGACCGTAAAAAATGTCCAGCCATACAAAAACGCAATCAAAGGATTATAGGCTTCGCGTAAATAAACGTACTGCCCACCTGCCTTTGGAAACATCGCCGATAATTCCCCATAACTCAATGCTGCAATGAGCGTCAGCAGACCTGTCAGCACCCAAGTTGCCAACATCCAACCCGAACTACCCAACTGTTGCAGAATGCCCGCACTTACGATAAAAATGCCGCTACCAATCATCGAGCCGACCACTATCATAGTCGCATCTAACAAACCCAGCGATTGCTTTATTTCTTGATTTTCGTTCATAAAATGATGTGTAAAATGTAGGGTTGCAATAATAGGCAATCTCAGTTGATTTGCCAAATTTTGTTTTATCCTAAAAATTCTTCACGCGCTCATCCACCTTTCCTTTATTGGTGGTTTCGACTAATTTTCGGAAATTGGCGATGTGTTCAAAATAATCGCTGCTGCCCAAATTTTCAACCACCCAAATCGGAATGCCATCTTTGTCAGAAAGGGTAATAATGTATTCCATTTGTGTCCTTTTGCCATCAAGGGGAATAAAAGCGATGTTGGTAGTGTAAGTTTTTATTCGGGTAAAATTTGCTTGAGCAGGATGCAAATCGGGTTTGCATACGGTTTTATAGCGTACGATTTTCGTTTTTTCATCTTGAGAAAAAGTACTATGAAATACAATATCTCTATCACTTACGGGCCAAGGCATATCCATTGTTGCATAGATATGAAAGTTGTAAGTGTCCAATTTTTTTAAAATTTTAGAAGAAATGACATTCGTATTCCATTTATTAAAATTAGGGACATCAGCCATTGTCCCCGAGCAAGCGGTTAAAGTTCCGTTAATCGTAGTAACTAATTTTAATCGAAAAATGCCATCGCTAGACGCAGTATAACCTTTGACTCCCTTAGCTTCTTTTTGATAGACCCATTTTTGGGCAAAAAGAATAGGCATGGAAAAAAGGAAAAGTAAGAAAAAAAAATGTTGTTTCATATTAGCTTGTTTAAAATTGAGTTTAGGAAAATATGATTACACAAGTTTGGAAACAAAAACCTAAGTAGTGGAAAAATCGTTTTTTAAATGATGACAAAATAAAAGGAAAGTGCTTTAAATATAGCAATGCAAACTTAGTACAATAAGCGGACGTTACCAAAAAAGTGGTGCAAAAATTTTATATTTTGCACCACTTTTGGGGTATCTTGCATCTGCTTTTATGGATAAAACAAACGTTTATTTTTTTACTGGAATCTTAATATTGACAGGCTTGCTCCCTGATGCGCTACCCGTTTTGGGGGCAGGTTTGGGAGTATCTTCTGCATTTGGCAAAGCGTCTGTCGAGGGAGTATAAGTGGAGGCTACATTTTTTATTACCCCTAAAATCCGAAACTCGGTGCGGCGGTTTTCCTTATGTTTTTCCTCCAAACAATTCACCCCGTCTTTGCAATCATTGATAAGTTTGGTTTCACCATATCCTTTTGGAACAATGCGCGTTTTGTCTATGCCTTTGTCCACCAAATACTTAGTGGCTACTTCTGCACGTTGTTGCGAAAGAATACGATTTTTAGTGGTATCCCCCCTTGAATCAGTGTGAGAACTCAATTCAATTTTTATAGAAGGATTGTCTTTTAATAATAAAAACAAATCATCTAAGACTTTTGCAGAGGCTGGTTTAATGTCTGCTTTGTTAGGGTCGTAGTAAATATTTGCCAGTTGATACGCTTTTGTGGCATCAATTGAGTCTAATAACAGCGTGCCAATGATGGTTTTGGGGGCGTATTCAGGATCCATGTAATTTTCATACGAAAAACCCGACAAGCAAAATTTCGCCACACTGTCCGTACCACAATCCGTATTAATAATGGCGCGGCGATTCAAATATTTATCCGAATAAGTCGTAAGTTCATATTTTTGACGCAATTTTACATAAAAATAGACCAAGCCTAAATCATTGCTTTTCCCATCAAAAGTTTCGCCTGTATTCAAATTTTTTAATTTTACTTTGGTATAAGTCAAAAATTTAGAGGCATCTTTATTGTACAATGAGCCTTTAAACATATACCAATCTGCCGCCACCATTTCCACAGGATTAATCATAAGAGAATCATGTAAAATGTTCATATCGAACTCAAAACGCTTATTATCAAAGCCTTTGCTTGTTAGACTAATCACAAAAGTACCTTTATTAATCGGTAATTTGAAGTTGATTCTTCCTTCTGCATCAGAATAATAAGTTCGAGAAAAGTCAGCATCTTTTTTTACCTCACAGCGTACTTTCGCGAGGGGCGTTTTCTTCATCGCTTCCTTTACCGTAAATTGAAGGATAGAAGAATCGCGAGGGCTTTGCGCAAAGGAAGGACTAGAAATCCCCCACAAAAAAATGAATAAGAGCGTTAATTTTTGCATAAAACTTGAAGGCTAATATTAGGTAATTGAAAATAAGTAATGGATAATGAATAATTGATAAGGAAAAAAGATGTTAACTCTTTTATTATCAATGTTTTAAGTAAATGTATAAACATAAACTAATTCTTACCGAGTACTTATAAAATATTGTTTATCACTAATTTATATCTATGATTGTTAATAAGCAACATACAAATATACGATAAAAAACGCAAAAATCATTTCCAAAATCGAGCCATTCTCCTCAATGATTGCCATTTTTTTGATAAACCTGAATAACTTTATTATCCGAGATACCTCTTTCATTTTGTGGGTAGAAGTAGAAAAAAGGTTGAACTTTGAGAAAACAGGGATGAAAATAGGCATTAAATCGTTCGCTTTAAAGAGGGGGAAATTTCAAAAGGCAAATTCATTTTTGTTCAGAAAAAGCGTATTATTGCGGCTTAAATAGGGGGCGAGCTTGTAAATACGATACCAAATGAAGATTCTGATTCTTAGCAATAAATTTCCATATCCAGAAAAAGATGGCTATGCGATTGCGGTAATGGGCATGATTCAAGGCTTTGCGGAAGCGGGGCATGAGGTTACCTTGTTGGCACTCAATACCAAAAAACATTATACTTTTTTACAATCGGTGCCTGATTGGTTGAAGCAAACCGCCCATCTTTACGCCATTGACATCAATACGGATTATTCTTATTGGGATATTATTGGTAACTTACTTTTTTCTGATGAACCCATTCATATTCAGCGTTTTTATAGCAAAGGCTTTGAAAATCAATTAGCTGAAATTTTACAGAAAGGGAATTTTGATGTAGTTCAATTGGAAGGTTTGTATTTAACGGTCTATGTTCCTACCATTCGCGCCCATTCTCAGGCGGCGGTTGTGTTGCGAGCGCATAATTTAGAATATGAAATTTGGGAGCGACAAGCAAAAGGAGAAACAGCCTATTTTCGAAGAACTTACCTACAAGAACTTGCAAAACGCATTCAAAATTACGAATGGAAGCACTTAACAGGCGATACTTATGACGCAATTGTGCCAATTTCGGGCAGAGATGCCAAAATTATGAAGCAAAATAAGGTTAGAAAACCGATGCTTGTATCAGGTTATGGCGTTGAGCTTTCCAAATTAAAAACCTATGACACACCGCGCGATCCTCATTCGGTCTTTTTTATTGGTGCATTAGATTGGATGCCGAATTTGGAAGGTTTAACTTGGTTCGTAGAAACGGTTTGGAAGCAAATTCACGCCCTTTACCCCCAAATGAAATTTTATATCGCAGGGCGAAACATGGATGCGGGTTTTTTAATGAACAAATCGGAAGCTGATGGCATTATTAAGGTGGGGGAAATCGAGGATGCACAACAATTTATGTATGAAAAAGGAGTGATGGTGGTGCCGCTTTTTTCGGGTAGTGGTATTCGTATTAAAATTATTGAAGGCATGGCAATGGGAAAGGCTATTATCGCAACGGAGGTGGCAATGGAAGGCAATCCCGCAGAAAATGGGAAGCACGTTATTGTCGCTGGTGAAGATAATTTGGACGATTTTCTTAATCATTTGGCGATGTTCACAGAAAAACCTGGCTATGCAGAAATGTTTGGTAGGCAGGCAAAAGAATACGCACTCGCTACTTTTGATAGGAAAAAAATTATTGCACAGTTAACACAATTTTATCAAGGATTGAAAAAAGGAGGAGCAAGTCCTAGCAAACCGCGCGATTTATTTTCCTAAACTTTTTCTCAGATTCCTCGTAAAATGGATAGAACTCGATGCAATTGGTGTAGTGCAAAAAAAACAGTTTTACCACCTAAAAATACAAACTTTTTGTTATTTTTGAACTTTCATTTATTAATAGATTTACTCAAATAGATTTCTCATGAATACAAGATTATATGCAATGATTAGCCTAGGAATGGGCTGTTTTTTTATGTTAGCAGGCATTTTAATGTGGGTATATCCACCAAAATCTTTGATAAGTTGGGGCTGGTCGTCTTCACAAATGGGTATATTCGGTGCAATGATTTTAGCTTATGGCGTTTTTCGTGCATGGCGAGCTTATAAATTATTAAAAGAACTATAAAACATGGGTAGGTGACGCGGGGTGAATTTTTTTATTTTTTATCG
>JBJXHA010000593.1:0-12299 GCA_046160275.1 Bacteroidia bacterium
CGTTCCTAAATCAGTTTCAAAATTTAATTCAGCAGAATCCACACAACAAACGTTTTAAAATAGCAGTTGTGTGGATTCTGCTGAATAAGAAAAGGCAAAAAATTGATTTCTATTTAGGAACGGTATATATAAACAGCTCGAAACTCCTAAAAAAGTTTCGAGCTGTTGTAATATTCACCGATTTCTCTTAGGAATGTGAACAAAATGACTTACCAATCGAAAAAGCATATTTATTTGATAGTCAAAACATTACCTCTAACAACTGTTTACTGCTAATTGTTCACTGATATTTATCGCTTTACTCTTATCCAAATCATTGTCCCTAATGCCAAGATTGCACAAATCCATGCGAGGTAATCGCCGTAGGTTACATAAAAGGTTTGCGCTTCATACAATTTCACTTTTCTGTCAATTTTGCAGCGTGTCCAATATTCTGTCAATTGATGCAGATTCCCTTGATTATCAGAAAATAACGAAATACCCGTATTGGCAGAGCGTACAACCTCACGGCGATTTTCGATGGCACGCAAAGTCGTAAAATAAGCGTGTTGAATATGTCCAGAACTCTTTTGCCACCAACCATCATTGGTAATAATAGACATAAAGTTCGCACCTTTTTGTGTTAACTCGCGTACATAATCGCCATATTCCGATTCGTAGCAAATCATAGAACCTAATTTTGCCTTATCATTTACGTTCAAAGGATGAATTTCCGTGGGCAAACCATAGCCGCCCATTGTGCCGCCTACTGCCACCACAAAATCTCCCAAAATAGGGGCAAGGTATTGTAAAAAAGGCATACGCTCTACCATCGGCACAAGTTTTCCTTTCTCAACGGTTTGCACAGGTTTATTTTTACGCATCACTGCCGCCGCATTAAACACATCGTAATGCCCCATACAAAAACCCTCTCTACATTTAGAAGCAGAAGGCGGAACATTTTGCGAAGCAGGCGGATAATTTTTGATTTCAAAGATACCCGTTACAATAGATAATCTAGGATGCGAATCCACCAAAGCCCAAAGCGGTTTTACCCATTCATTTTCGCGCATCGTTTCGGGGAAAACATAGGTAGGAATTGCTGTTTCGGGCAATAGTGCCATATCGATTGTATCTATGCCTGGATCATCAATTAAATCTGAAAAATTGGCAATTTGTTCGCGTTTTGAGCCAGAAAGTTTGCCAAAAGGGTCAATATTCGGTTGAATTAAGCGTACATTTAACGTTCCATTTACTTGAAAAACAGCTCGGTTTGGATTTAATAAATAGAGATTTGACAGATAAGGCAAAATAAGGAAAACACCTACTGCCGCGATGCCCATTTTTATTTTTTCGGGATATAAGTTCCTGAATTTCAACAACAAAAAGAAAGCAACATTCAAAATTAAAATATAAGCAGAAACGCCAAAAATACCCGTTATTTCTAAATATTGAATCGCTTTGGGATAAAAGGTCATGCAATGCCCCAAAGTGAGCCAAGACCAAGACAAATCCCAATTCAAATGTAACCATTCAAACGTTATCCAAAAACAGACAAAAGAAAAGGGATATAAAAATTGAAATTTTTCATATAAACCCTTTGCTATCAAGCGTTTTCGACCAGCATTATACGCCCAAATAGGAAGGTACATGAGCAATGGATTTAAGGTATTTGCCAAAATACCTGACAAAGCCGCACCAAAACGTTCATCAGGATCTACGCCTAATGCCGTCATACCTAGCCAATAACCTACGCCAATGTTCCAAAATAAAAGCAAAAAGTAGCAGTAACCGAAAATTTTATTTCGATACTCCATTAAATAAAACAAAGGGATAAAGCCAATGTAGCTCAAAAAGGCGAGAGGCGAAGGCGGAAACGCGCCTATTAATAAAAAAGCTGACAAAAAAACGAGGACAATCGGTTTATTTTTTGCCAGATAAGACAAGGACAATTTCTCCTTTAATGTTTCCATGCTGAAAATGTTGAATGGCTTCGGATAATGTTCCACGAAAATTTTCCTCGTGAATTTTGGTTAATTCTCGGCTGACACAGACTTTGCGTTCCTGCCCAAAATGCGTGGCTAAATCTTCTAAGGTTTTGAGCAAACGAAAAGGCGATTCATAAAAAATGAGCGTTCTTTCTTCATTTGCCAAAAAAAGCAAGCGCGTTTGTCTGCCCTTTTTTACAGGCAAAAAGCCCTCGAACACAAAGGTATCGCAAGGAAAACCACTGTTTACGAGAGCTGGCACAAAAGCCGTTGCACCTGGCAAAGTTTCAACGGGAATCCCCATTTTAATCGCCTCGCGTACCAATAAATAGCCTGGGTCAGAAATGCCTGGCGTTCCTGCATCGCTAATCATTGCCAAATGTAAGGAATCTTTTACGACTTTTTCCAACAAAAACTGCACTTTTGCGTGTTCATTGTGTTGATGCAAAGCCGTAAGTGGCGTTTGAATCTCATAATGATTGAGCAGCTTGCTCGAAGTGCGCGTATCTTCAGCCGCAATCAAATCCGCCTCCTTCAAGAAACGCAAAGCCCGCAAGGTAATGTCCTCCAAATTGCCAATCGGCGTAGGAATCAAGGTAATTTTCATGGAATCAATGAAATGAAGGGCAAAGGTAAAAAATTTAAGGAAGATTTACGTCAAATCCTTATAATGAAGACATAACAAATTTGTAAAAATGGTATAAATGCAAGTTTCTTTCCTGCATAAGTTTTAAAACCTATATAGGAAAGAAACAGCTTTAGATGAAAAAGGGTAAAATTATCTATACCACAGCACTTTTTCTTTAATCACAGCAGACGAAGTATAAAAACCAAAAACACCACTTGCTTCTTTGCCCTCTATATTTGATTTGAGGAAAGTTGGCTCTGAAAAAGGGTCACCCATACCTCCCGATTGATAAGAAGTAGATTCGATATACTTACCTGCTTCTTTGCTGTAGGTATTGAGATGGAAATCAACTTCTACTGTATCAAGAAATAGATTAGGATTGGCGTAACTAGAAAAATAATAACCGCTACTGTGTTTCTTGTCCTTTTCTCCTTGTCCAAATTGCTGTTTGTCTTGATGTAAATAATCAATCGTGTCTTTAATAAGCCCAATTGAATCATACATATAAGCCCTTTGCCAATAAGTAGCTACCGTTTCATAATACAATTCAGAAGATAAGGTTGTATAATCCACGCTAAGAGTATTCGTTGCATACTGTGCACCAGCAGTACGCTCTAAGACATTCACGCTTGTCAACCCTTCTCTATTGGGAACTTTGGATATTGCCGTATAAACGCGATTTCCCCTTGTTACCGTAAGTTTGTACTCATTTCCTACCGTTAACAACTTCGTTCCTTGATAATATTTTACCAAAATGGAATCACTGCCATTAGGGTTATAGTAATAATATGTACTTTTTTCCCACCTACTTTTAGGAGTTAAGGTTTCTTTTTCGCCTGTACTGAGGTTTTCAATTTCTACTGTTGCATCTTCGATAAATTGAATTTTATCTGCTTGCTCTATATAACCCGATAGATTATTTTGTTTAAAAATGGCTACTTCTGCCACACTATCCGCACGGTTGATGGAATAGATGTTGATTTTATTAGAAACATCGGTGGGTTTTACGTAAATGCTTTGTTCACAGCTTATTAGAAACGCCACCCAGCAAGTAAAAAGGAAAAATTTGATTGTATTCATATTGGTATTTTGTTTTTTTAAACTGAATTTCCTGCTTTTGATTAGACCTAGTAAGGTTCAGGAAAAACCTTACTAGGTCTATCTAAACATCAGCACTTTCTTTTTTATCGTGTCCGAAGTATGATAAAAGCCAAAAATGCCCGCGATGTCTTTGTCTTGTAGGTTGTATTTAATGTAAATCGGTTCAGCAAAAGGATTAGTGCTTTTTTTAGGTTGCGAAGCCGCGCTAACCAAATAATCTACCACCTCTTTGTTATAAGTATCTAAACTAAATTTTACTTCTACCGTGTCCAAAGATTGCAAAGGGTAGGCTTTGGCTGAGTTAAAAGTGAAAGTGTTTCGATATCTCTTGTTGATTTCGCAAGTCCGCAAAGCGCTTTTTTTCCTTGTCGGAACGTAAAACTTTTGAATATTTGCGGTAGCAGAATCGTACAAATAACTCGCTTTCAAATAATTGGCAACTACTTGATAATAATTTTGTGCCGACCTTGCCATATAATTGCTCCTTAATTTGGCATAACTCGAATCCAAATCTGTAAATTCGGTCAGCGTTTCGATACTGTCTAATACGGCTTTTGGGGGAACAACTGCACGCGCTGTATAAGTTTTGTTTGCCCTTTTAACCGAAAGTTGATACGAATGATTTGCCAGTAAAGGTAATTTTCCTTCATAATAGGTCATAAAAACCGAATCATTTAGCCCAAATTCATCTATATAACCATTGCTTTCCCACTTACTTTTTATTGACAACTCCTCTTTTTCGCCTGTGTCTAAATTTTCTAGCTCAATGCTGGCATCAGCTAAAAATTGTAATTGATTCACTTGTTCGACATAACCTGTAAAAGTATTTTGCCTAAACATCACCACCTTCGCAAAACTATCGGCATGATTTATCGCATAAATCATGATTTTGTTAGTGCCACTCGCATTTGGAATGACACTCTGCTCGCAGCTAAGAAATAAGCTGAGAGAAAGTAAAAGAAAACTAAAACGAAAACACATACGAAATACTTGGTATCATGGGCAAAAGAGAAACTTGTTTTGCAATGACTTTGGTGGCGTTAGCGCGTGAGTCAAACTCTTGGCTAAGGTACAAATAAAATGGATTACGGCGATTATAGGCATTATAAACGTCAATGTGCCACTCGTCAACGCGGTCTCCTTTGTCTTTGCGATAGCGTAACCCAATGTCCATGCGATGATAGGCTGGCATACGATAGCCATTTTTTGTACCATAATCATAGACCCAACCACTCGGATTTGTCCAGCCATTATTAGGCAAAAAGATTCTTCCATCGGGCATCGTCATGGTATTTCCTGTATTATACACAAAAACACTCGAAAAAGACCAATATTTGTTAAAATTATAAATGGCTACAATTGATAAATTATGTCTGCGGTCATATTTCGAGAAATAGGTTTTGCCATTGTTAATTGCGTCAAAATTGCGCGTACTCCAAGCTAACGTATAACTTACCCAACCATTAAACTTCCCACTTCTTTTGCGAATAAAAAACTCCGCTCCATAGGCTTGCCCATCTCCATACACAAATTGGCTTTCGGGATTGTTGGAAAAATTAAAATTTGCCCCTTCTTTGTAATCAATCAGGTTGAACATTTTTTTGTAATACACCTCCACGCTACTTTCATATTGGTCATCGAGCCAGTTGCGAAACACCCCGACAGCCCCTTGATGTGCAATTTGCGGCTTGGTATTTTGGCTACTTGTTACCCACAAATCGAAAGGTTGCGAAATTGCCGAACTCGTTACTTGATGCACATATTGATTCATCAAAGTATAACCTGCTTTTAAAGAAGTGTTTTCATTTAGACTATATTTAAAGGTAAGACGTGGCTCGGCAGAATAATATTTGGTTTCTTTTTGTAGGAAGAAAGGAATCCGCAGCCCTGCATCTAACGAAGCTCTGCTGTTTATCGTAAACTCATCATTCACATAAATGCCTGCCTCATGCGAAAAAAGTGTACCTTTTGGCGTAAAAGTGGAATCAATTTTGAATTTATTCAGAGAAGATGGTGCGAGTGTGTGATAAATGTAGCTTCCACCAAATTTCACTTTATGCTTGGGACTAGGAAACCATTCAAAATCCATTTTTCCATTCCAATCTTGGATATAAGAAACTTGTTGCAAACCGCTATTTCCTTCTTGAAAAGCAGAATAAAACAAAGCGCGGCTATAAATTAAGCTCGTATTGCTAAATAGTTTTTGATTAAATAAGTGATTCCAACGCACCGTTGCGCAACGATTCGACCACCTTGTTACGGAGGCAGAAGTATCAAACACCATTTCGGTTACATTTTTAAACACATCACCACTTGCATAACCAGAGATAAAAACCCTGTCTTTGTCCGAAATTTTATAATTGATTTTGGCGTTTGCATCAAAGATATTGTAAGCAATGTCAATTCCTTTGGGCAAAAAAGGCTTAATAAATAAATCTATATACGAGCGTCTGCCCGACAACATAAACGACATTTTATCCTTAATAATCGGTGCGCTAATTGTCATTTTTGAGGTAATTAAGCCAATCGCGCCTTCACCTTGCCACTTTTGCATATTTCCTTCCTTCATATAGACATCAATAATAGAAGAAAGGCGACCCCCATAATTTGCAGGAAAACTTCCTTTGTAAAGGGTTACATTTCGAATAGCATCTGTATTGAAAACGCTCAAATAGCCCGAAAGATGAAACGGATTGTAAACGGTGGCTTCATCTAAGAGAATTAAATTTTGGTCACCTTGCCCTCCACGAACAAAAAAGTTAGAAGAGCCTTCGCCCCCTGATTGTACGCCGGGAAGAAGTTGTATTGCCTTAATTAAATCCTTCTCTCCTGCAATAAAAGGCAGCATTTCGACTTGGCTAATTGGTACTTCGATTACGCCCATGACAGGTTTCTCTACATTTTTTCGAATGACCTTTTCCTCAATGATTACATCATCTAAAATAATTCCGCTAGGGTCAAGTGCAACCGAATATTCTATGTCTTTTTCTAAATAGAGTTTTATCTTTTTGGGTTCATACCCTGTATAAGCAAATAAAATCTCCAAAGAATCTTGTGGCAAAGTCAAAGAATAGAAGCCATAATTATTGGTATAAGCTCCCGTTTCTAGTTTTTCTATGGCAATCATTGCCCCACTTAAAGCCTCTCCCGTCT
Source organism: Bacteroidia bacterium (assembly GCA_046160275.1). Taxonomy (GTDB): domain Bacteria; phylum Bacteroidota; class Bacteroidia; order J057; family J057; genus JBJXHA01. Next base: position 6,850 of record JBJXHA010000593.1, read on the forward strand.
TTAAATCTTTTATATAACCGCTAATAGTATGGGTAGTTTGTGCTGTTAAAAGAGAAGGAAGGACAACAAGGAATAAAATAAGAATGTTGATATATCTTTTCATAAAAATAATAAAAGTAAAATGTGAAATTAAGATAACTTGCTTTCTCTCAAAGGGGAAAGTGATTTCTGGGAAATAGCTGATTTATTCACTTTTCTCCTTTTTCTCTTGTTTCTTTTCCTTTCTTTCTTCCAATTTCTCCAGTTTTTTGATTTCTCTTTTGCTCAATTTACGCTCGCTGTTATCTTCGTAAATATCTAAGGTGCGACTCACGCCAAAACCAAAAGAAGTAGCAGAAATACTATAATTCACGATGCGGTTTTTATCAGGGAAAACCACACTTGGGTAATTTTCTTTGTAAAAATAAGTGCCGTAATTTGCAAAAGCCCGCAATTTCCAACCCGCCCAAACATGAAGTTGTAGTGCCAAGCGTGCATCAAAATAGCGTTCTCTACCTACTCCTTCAAAATAGTTGCTATTATTAGACAAATCTAATAAACTCGCAGAGTAGCCTCCATAACTAATAGAAGGACAAACCGAAAATCGGTTAAAATTAGCGATTTTAAAACGCTGCTCATAGGCAATCGTTCCTGCAATCGCTGTCAAACTATTAAAAGAATAATTAGGAATCTGGATAACTTGCCCCGTACTAGGGTCAACGTAGGTAATTGTTTCGCTGCCTTGCACCGTAGAAAGGTTATACGCCAAGCCCACATACAAATTTTTGTACATATTGAGCCAAAGGTTATAGCGAATGTTGCTAATTTTATACTTCCTTAGTGGGTTTTTATTAAGATTGTCATATTCTTTCCAAATCCATTTTGCTTCATTCGTAACATAATTTCGCTCATAATATTCCCCGCTATAATTGTCGCGTAGGCGAGCTTGAAAGGTATTTGTTACAAAATCTAAGCCTGCACTAATGTGCCAAACTCTATCTGTTGAATCCGTTTTACTGCCAAATACTTGGGCAAAACTAGGAAAAAAAGCAGCAATGGAGAGCAATAGAAATAAAAAGCAGCATTTTAATGTGGAATAGTATGTCATAAGTTCAATAATGAGGAAATACGAATGCAAAATTAGTATGCTTTTGTGCAGAAAAAAAGGAATTATTTTTGCCTTTACACGCTAAGACGTGCGAATTAGAAATTTTGCTGCATACTACAAGTTTTAGGAGGATAAGCAGCGAAAAGGGAAAAGTTTGCGTTATACAATAAATTTGCAAGCTAAAGAAAATGCTAGTAACTTTGTCAAGCGTTTTTAAAACCTAGTAAGGTCTATAAAACAATATTACTCATTTAATAACAACCAAAATTTATGAAACAATTTTTATTTTCTTTGTTGATTATCAGTGGATTAACAGGCTTTGCTCAAACTTGCACCCCTGACCCACTTGCTACGGCTCCAGGGATTAATCCAACAGCAATTGACACAGTAGAAGTATTGGTAAATCAACCGATGAGCCAAGTTTATACCGTGAACGTTCCACAAGACACTACGGTAACACTCCCTCCTGTACCACCTTTTTTTCCAGGTGGAACATTTACCGTACAAATTATAAAACAAACGATTGTTTCCGTTGACGGTTTACCTTTAGGAACAAGTCATGCTTGTAATAGCGCAGGTTGTTCATGGGTGGGAGGTTCGCAAGGTTGCTTTAAAGTATCTGGAACTCCCACAGTGTTAGGAACTTATAACGTAACTGTAAATATTTCTACTCAAGCATCAGACCCCGCACCAGGAATTCCTTTCCCTTCTACACCTGTTCCTTATCCTATCGCAATTAAAGTAGTAGATGTATTGGCAAATGAAGGTCCATTAGATGTAAATGCCTTCCGTCTTGCACCTGCACAACCAAATCCTTCAAGTTTTGCAACGACTTTTGCATTTTCTACCCCTACTGCGACCCAACTTACTGCACAAGTAACTGACATTACAGGTCGCGTAATTAAAACAGAAAAATTACAAGCAAATTCAGGCTTGAACGAATATCGTTTAAATACTACAGGTTTTGCTTCGGGAATGTATATCTTCTCTTTGAATAATGGAAAAGCTTCCTTACAACAAAAATTTGTGGTAGAATAATGAAGAAGGAAAACAAGTGATTGGGGAGTTCTCGATGGCTTATTTTCTACTTTTCTTCCAAATGAATCCATACAAATAGCCTTTTTAAGGGTTAGTTGTATGGATTCATCATATATCATCGGAAATGCGCGTAAGGTTAAGCGAAAAATGCTTGATTTTTAATTGTTTATTCTTGTAAGTTTCTTCTATAAGAAAATCTTGTATTTTGCTCATTTTTTACGAATTTTGGGCAATCAATCAACCAACAACACATATTAATTATATGTCTATTTTACTTACCAGTTTTTCAGAATGGAAATCGTATTGTGAAGAAACAAAAGTGCCCTTATGGGAGCCTGTGTTACAATATGAAGTGGAACAAAAAGGACGTACAGCGCATGAAATTTGGCAAAAACTTGACCAAGCTCATGCCGTGATGAAAGATGCGGTTCAAACGGGTTTGTCCAAAGATATGACTTCGATTAGTGGCATGATTAATAATGGGGCAAAAAAGGTAAAAGATTGTAAAGTTTCTGTTTTGGGCGAAAATTTCCAGAAGTTGGTGTACTATACATTAGCAGCAAAAGAGTTAAATTCTTGTATGGGTAGAATTGTTGCTGCACCTACTGCGGGGGCTTCAGGCATTATGCCAGGCGTTTTAACGACCTTAGAAGAAGTTCACCCTTATTTGGAAAAGCGAAAAATATTGGAAGGAATGTTGGTAGCCGCAGGAATTGCCTTAATTATTGAGGGAAGGGCTTCGATTTCGGGAGCAGTTGGGGGCTGCCAAGCAGAAACAGGAACTGCCGCAGACATGGGAGCTGGTGCGATTGTGTATTGTTTCGGGGGGGGTATTGAGCAAGTATTTGAATCTGTTGCCATTACGATTATGAATATGTTAGGGTTAATTTGTGACCCAGTGGCGGGCTTGGTAGAAGTTCCTTGTGTAAAACGAAACGCCTCGGCAAGTGTCATTGCTTTTGCTTCGGCACAAATTGCCCTTGCAGGAGATAGTGCCGTTATTCCTGTTGATGAAGTGATTGATGCAATGGGCGAAGTTGGGGCATCAATGGAAACAAAATACAAGGAAACAGCCTTAGGAGGTATCGCAAATACGCCTACCGCACGCGAAATTGAAAAGCGCGTATTGGTGCAAAATGTTGAGGAAGCCGAGACAGAAAACCCTTCGTAAAAGACAATTTAATCTATAAAAATAACCTTTTTTCAGGTCTTTTTCATTTATTTTTGCCCAAATACACTATTTTTACAAAAAAAAACGTTGTTTTTTTGTATCTCTCTTAACTATTTATTAGTTTTGTAATAGTTTCAAAAATAACTATCCGAAAAAGAGTTATTTTATCTATCAAAGTATAAGTTTATCCTGTAAAACTTTGCCATTCTCAACCATTTTAAACCTAATTTAAGTATTTGATTCATTTTGCCTTCACTGTTCATTTTTTCAACATATCATGAAAAAAAGTATTGTATTTATCATCTTTTTCACTTGTTTCTTTTTCTACACGTATGCAGATCGCATTTTAGAAGACTTGAACCTGAACTCAGGGGAATGGGTAGTTATTGGCGTTCCCTTGCATAACTACAAAGCCTTACCCGTTCAACAAGAAATGGGTACTTTTATCTGCAAAGAGATGAAGTTTATCCAAAAAATTCAAAAAGAATGGGACTTTGAGTTTGAAGGAGAAAACAAGTGTGATTATCATTACACCCTAAAATTTTATCGCAATCGCGAGCTTGTAAGAACATTAAAACTAAATTTGTATTGTGGCTCTATTACAGACGATGGGCTTTCTTACAATTTTGACCCCCGCTTTTTTGAGGCTTTCAAAAGTGTATCAAAACCTGTATCTTGGTCGCGTATTAGTTTTAAAGATTACGACTTAGCGAAACGTGCCGTAAATGTACTCAACAATGCCAATGATATTTATTGGTATGAAGATGTAAAACCTTATCAATATGAAGGTTTTTTTGCAATTAGTATGAAAAATGTGCCTTGGGAGACGGATTTGGATTCCTTAAAAATTGAAGTAAAAAAAGATTTGATTCGTAAAACAGGGCGAAGCGATTTCTATTTAATGCAATCTTTTTACACCATGGATGAAGATGTATTAAATGTTCGCTATTATGTGAACTGTAATGAATCTTTCAGCCAAACAGCGCAACAATACCCAAATCGTGTTACCTTGTGGCGGTCTCACTTACAAGAAGGGGATTCTATTCGTGTAGTAGCAATTGGGGTAAATGAGGATAAGTATCGTAAATTAATGGGCTTTGATAAATAGTTGTATTTTCCATTTTATTCAAAATGAAACACTTACAGTTTCCCATAGGCGAATTTCAGTACCCAAGCGAAGTAAGACCTGAATTGAGGCAGATATGGATTTCGGAAATCGAGGGCTTGCCAAAGCAAATTTCAGAGCTGTTACAATCTGTTACAGAGGTAGAACTCGAAACGCCTTATCGCCCTGAGGGGTGGACAGTGCGGCAGGTAGTTCATCATTTGGCAGACAGCCATATTAATAGTTTGACGCGATTTAAACTTGCTCTGACCGAAGATTCCCCTACGATTCGACCCTATTTGGAGCATCTTTGGGCAGAACTTCCCGATGGAAAACATTATCCTATCGAAAATACGCTATCCTTGCTTCATGCCTTACACGCGCGTTGGGTATTTTTACTCAAAAATATTCCCGATGAAGCATTTGAGCAAAGACGTTTTTATCATCCCGAAAACAAAAGCTATATGTCTTTGAGTCAAGCGCTTGCAATGTATGCTTGGCACGGGAAACATCATTTGGCGCACATTGCCTTAGTGGTAAAATAAAAAAAGTACGGAACTCTTTCAAGAGTTCCGTACTTTTTTATTAGTTAAAAATCGCCTAACGTTTTCTTATTCGTTGGAGGCGGTGTTAAAACATCAGTTTCGGGTGTTTTTTCCTCAACAGTTGGCGTTTCTGCCTTTTCTTCTTCTGGCGGCAACAAACCCATACTTCGCTTCATATCTTCCACCAATTTTTGCGCATTCAGTTTTTCCAATTCAATTTGAGACTGAACGTTTTCCAATTTCTTTACCTGCTCTTCTGCTGATTCCAAAGACATTTCCACTTTTGCTTCGTTCAAAGCCGTTTCTTGGTTGAGCTTGTCAATCCAATCTTGCGTATCGTCATTGTTTGCATTGACAATATTTTCGAAGGCATTCACAAGTGGTTGTTGCTTTTTGATTTCATTTACTTTGTTCAAAAAAGCCTTCCGTTTGAGCAATTCCGCTTTTTCTTCCTGCTTGATTTGCTCCTTTAATTTTCTGCGGTATTCTTCTCCGTCCATAATG
>JBJXHA010000594.1:0-7353 GCA_046160275.1 Bacteroidia bacterium
CTTTGTGTATCTTTGTGAAAAATACTTTGTGAAACTTCGTGGTAAAAAAATGCAAGCTGGATGCTTTATTTTTCACCTATTTCTAACCTTTCATTCCACAAATATATGCAAAAAATCAGTTGCTCCACTATCTTCTTCTTTTTGTTAATAACTTTGTTTTTTCACTGCCAAACACGCAAAATTCAAACTCCAAATTATATAGGGACTTATCAAAACCAGCGCGTTAACCGAATGGAAGCACTTTGGTTAACCTTGCAAAATAGGCGCGTTACACAAGGTTCTAGCCTTATTTTATCCCAAGATTCTAGCTATTATTACAAAACTTGTGGTGCAATTTCAACGGGGAAATGGCGAGCAAAACAAGATTCCATTTATTTATTTTGTGAAACCATTCGTTATCGTATAGACAGTTTAAACGTGGTTGGTTTTAATGGGAAAAAGCTAAAATGCAGCGCAAAACCTAGCGTTTTATATCTGAGAAACGATAAATTAATTCAAAATTTAGGAAAAACCAAAAGAGGTTCAGCCTTTTCTTCGATATTCAAAAGAAGCAAATAAATTGTTTCATTTTCATACATTCCTTCCTTATCTTTGCGCAAAATTAATCAACTTACGCAAATATGGCATACATTATAGATGGAATTAGAACACCGATTGGTTCTTTTGGCGGTACACTCGCACAAGTTCGTACAGATGATTTGGCGGCTTATGTATTAAGGGAATTGGTAAAAAGAAATCCACAAATTCCTGCAGAACAGTATGGAGATGTGTTTATGGGTTGCGCCAATCAAGCAGGAGAAGATAACCGAAATGTGGCAAGAATGGCACTTTTATTGGCGGGTTTGCCTTTTGATGTGCCGGGAGAAACCGTAAATCGTTTGTGTGCTTCTGGAATGTCGGCGGTAATTCATGCGCGTAGGGCTGTACTTGGGCAAGCAGGAGATGTATTTATAGCGGGTGGCGTAGAAAATATGACACGAGGTCCTTGGGTGATGTCGAAGGCATCGGCTCCTTTTGGGCGCGACCAAGCCTTGTATGATAGCAGTTTTGGTTGGCGTTTCATTAATCCCAAAATGGAGGAAATGTATGGCGTAGATTCGATGGGAATGACGGCTGAAAATTTGGCTGAAATGTACAATATCAACCGAGCAGACCAAGATGCTTTTGCTTATCATTCACAAATGAAAGCGACAAAAGCACAACAAAATGGTCGTTTTGCCCAAGAAATTGTTCCCGTTTTGATTCCGCAGCGCAAAGGAGATGCCTTAGTTTTTGATAAAGATGAATTTATTAGACCGACTACGACTTTGGAAGGATTGGCAAAATTAAAGCCTGCTTTCAAAAAAGAAGGAACGGTAACAGCAGGAAATGCTTCAGGTTTGAATGATGGCGCGGCTGCAATGTTAGTTGCTTCTGAAAATGGCGTAAAAAATTATGGATTGAAACCATTGGCAAGAATTGTGGCTGATGCGGTAGTGGGAGTAGAGCCAAGAATTATGGGAATTGGTCCCGTAAAAGCCTGTAAATTAGCCCTTCAGCGTGCAGGTTTGACCTTAGACCAAATGGACATTATCGAATTAAATGAGGCGTTTGCGGCACAAGTGCTTGCTTGTACTCGTAATCTCAACCTTGCAGATAATGACGAGCGTATCAACCCGAATGGTGGCGCGATTGCGTTGGGACATCCTTTGGGCATGAGTGGCACACGCATTGTGTATTCGGCAGCTTTAGAATTACACAAACAAAATAAAAAATATGCGTTAATTTCGATGTGTATTGGCTTGGGACAGGGATATGCGGTGATTATTGAAAAATGTTAATGAACAATATCATGTTAGAAGCCATTGGGATAGAAAAATCATATCAGGCACTCAAAGTACTGAAAGGCGTTGATTTTCAACTTGCTGCGGGCGAAGTTGTGGCTTTAGTAGGAAGTTCTGGCGCGGGGAAAAGTACACTTTTGCAAATTTTAGGCACATTGGATACGCCTGATGTGGGAGAGATTTTTTTTGAAGGAAAACCGATTCATCTTTTATCGGCGGCGGCGCAAGCTACTTTTCGCAACCAATCGCTGGGCTTTGTGTTTCAATTTCATCATCTTTTACCTGAATTTACGGCATTAGAAAATGTCTGTATGCCTGCTTTTATTGCGGGGACATCGGTAAAAGTAGCAGAGGAACGGGCAGAGGATTTGTTGCGAAAATTGGGTTTGTGGGAGCGAAAATCCCATAAACCTTCGCAACTTTCGGGTGGTGAACAGCAGCGAATTAGCGTGGCACGCGCCTTAATTAATCAGCCAAAACTTGTGCTTGCCGATGAACCTACGGGCAATTTAGACACCGCCAATAGCGAAAGTTTGTATAAGCTCTTTTTTGATTTATCAAAAAGTACGGGAGTAGGTTTTTTGATTGCTACGCATAATGAGCATCTTGCAAGTATTTCTGATAAGATTATTCATATTAAAGATGGTTTGATTGCCTGAGCATCTTCCTCCATTTTTGAAAGTAACTACCCCATTTTCTCAAGTTTTCCCATGTTTCCATGTCGCAAATAAGGGCTTTGCGTGGGTAATTTTTGGGTTCAAAAATCCCACCTGCTGCCGCTTGCAATTTTTCAAATTGTTCGAGGCAAACAAAAGTGCGCGTAAGGAAAAATAACTGCAAATGCAGAAATTGACGAACTGCCGCAGGGCGAAGCGACAAGGCTTGAAACATTTTGCAAAGCGTCATTACATCTGCTTCAAAGTCCTGTGTTACTTTTTGAATACTTTTCTCTTTAGTTGCCAAGGTCTGAATCCCATTTTTTGTATCCTCATACACATCAAAAATATCATCTACCAACTGCACCAAGCCGCCAAAATGATAAATCGCTTCGTGTTCGCCCTGAATAGGCTCATGCGCCATCACTGATTTGAACAATAAAGTAGAATAACCGCCTTTATCATAGGTAATTTTGCGAATTTCTTCATAACTTAAATTTCCTTGCTGTTGCTGCTTAGAAGCAAGTTGCGCGGCAAACACTTTTTGACAGACCTCCATAAAAAAGGGGAAATTCGGAATTTTGGCTTTGATGCGAATGAGTAATTGCACCAACACTTTTTCTAGGGTATTTTTGGCTTGAAAACTTTCAGGGTTTTCTATCATGTTCGATAAGGTTTTGAGGTTCAAATCTTCCTCATCAAAATAATCATCAAAAATAGGAGCTGCCGCCGCCAATTCAGTCATTGCCAAACGCTCAGTATGCGTCATTTTTCGCCCCAATAAAATCGCGTAATTTGCCCCCGAAACCGCAGGCACAAATTGTGCATAATAGCCCATTCTTCGCACATACTTTTCCGAAAAAGTCGCATCGCTTTGCAATAAATGTTCCTTCAGAAAAGGCAATACATATCTCCGAAAATAATACAACTGCTGTATAATTTCCCACCCAAAACGAAAAAATAGCGACAAAAACGAAAACATGAAAGGCATTAAATAAGGACAAAGGTACGAAAAAGATATGCTTATTATACACCCTCCCAAAAATGTGCAAAACTTAATTTGTAAAAATAGAGAGATAAAATGTATATTTGCAACGGAAGAAACGAAGACAGCAAACAGGAAACAATTATCAATAAACAATACAAGTGATAACTGTTTAACTGCTAACTGCTTAACTGATAACTGTTTAACATCATTCATTTATGGGAAAAATTATCGCGCTTGCAAACCAAAAAGGTGGAGTGGGTAAAACGACCACAGCGATTAACCTTTCTGCGAGTTTGGCAGCTTTAGAATACAGGGTGTTATTGGTGGATACTGACCCCCAAGCAAATGCAACGAGCGGCTTGGGACATGACCCGAATAGCATTGATAAAAGTATTTATGAGTGCATTATTGATACGCAAGAAGATGTTAGGGCCTGCATTTTAGAAACAGCATTTCCTAATTTGTTCTTGTTACCTTCTCATATTGATTTGGTGGGGGCAGAAATTGAAATGCTCGACCTTGAACAGCGTGAGTTTCGCATGAAAAAAGTGCTAGAAAACTTGCGTGCGGAGTATGATTTTATCATTATTGATTGTTCGCCTTCTTTGGGATTAGTTACGTTGAACGCACTTTCTGCTGCCGATTCGGTAATTGTTCCTGTACAATGCGAGTTTTTTGCCTTAGAAGGATTGGCAAAATTGATAAATACCATCAAAATTGTGCAAAAAGGCTTGAATCCAGGCTTAGATTATGAGGGAATTTTATTGACAATGTACGATTCTCGTCTGCGTTTGTGCAATCAAGTAGTGGAAGAAGTACGTCAGCATTTCCAACACATCGTATTTCAAACGATGATTCAGCGCAATACCCGCATCAGCGAAGCCCCAAGTTATGGTATGCCTGTCATTGCCTTTGATGCAAAAAGTAGTGGCGCAAGAAATTACATTTCTTTAGCAAAAGAGATTTTGTTTAACAATAAATTGATTCAAACAAAACCTGAAATAAAAGATTAAATAGAAGATACAAAGTTAAAGGGAATAAGGAAAAGTATCATTTTCCCTTATTCCCTTTACTTTTTTAGTTACTCCCCTACTCTCCTAATAAAATCATCGTTTCGCTATCGCCAAGCTGATAAAAAGCCTCAAGGGCTGGATTTTGACGAATGAATTTTAGGTGAGAAGCACGCCAAGCAGATACTAGTGGGCTACTATCTTTTTGTATGTCATACAATTTTTTTGCCTCAGTTGGGCGGCTTGTCAACCAACAAAGGTTTTGCGCAAAAGCCTGTTCAACAGAAGGGTTTGCCTTCAGCCATTCACTATCTGCATAAAGTTCTTTTGCTATTTTTGCATTTTCTTGCAACCATGTATAATTTGAGAACAACTCTGCCATCAATTCAGGTTGCTTTTTTAGCTGCGTTACATCTAGCGTTTGTAAAACTTGATTTGCAACTAAAAGGTTACGGATTTGGCGTTTTTCTTGTAATTGACGAAAAGCCATTTCCGTTTTCTTACGAGAAGCCATTTCTGCAAAACTCAATTGCATATCATGATTCTCGTCTGATAAGTCAAAATGATTCGCACTTAAATAGTAGGCGAATTCAATAGGTAACGCCAACAGCTCATTTTTATCCAACTGCTGATTGTGATTTTGGTCGGCGATGTCAAAACGTTGTTTCCAATACCAACTGCTCACTTCATAGCCCAAATCCTGCGCTGAGACAAAACTTGTAGCCCAAATAGAGAGTAAAATAAAGGATAAAAAAGTACGCATAATTTTGGGTGTCAATGAAATACAATAATAATCCTTTTCTAATTATGATGCAAATATACGTAAGTTTTTGTATTAAGTTTTAGAAAATTTTCTACTTTATGAAAGGTTAACGAAAAGGTAACAAACAAAAGTGTAAGTAAAGTGCGAAAAAGGAGATGTTTCCTAACGATTATCATCCTAGTCAAAAGAAGGGAACGCGCATTTTTACCCTTCTTCCTTCTTTTCTCTAGGAATCACAGGTTTCATTTTCATCGGCATCTTCTTAGGACTAGGTGGTGGCGTACTTACTTGGTTTTCATCTACTTCTGAAATTTCTGCTTGTTCTTCCTTTTTTTCCGTAGGAATCACAGGTTTCATTTTCATCGGCATCTTTTTAGGACTAGGTGGTGGCGTATTTACTTGGTTTTCATTCACTTCTGAAATTTCTGTTTGTTCTTCCTTTTTTTCCACAGGAATAGCAGGCTTCATTTTCATCGGCATCTTTTTAGGGCTAGGGGGTGGCGTACTTTCGATTATATTGGGAGTTTCCGCGTCCACTTTTTTCTCCGCAGAAACAGGTACTTGAGGCTTAGCTATTATTTTTTTAGGATTGCTAGTTGCTTCCGTTTTGGTAGGCAAAGGCAATTTTGAGGGGAAAATCAAACGCAAAGGATTAAACAAAAATTTCTTTTGCTGGTCGAAGGATTTCGCTCCAATTTGTGCATACAAAGCCTCAAAACCCGTCCACTCACTAGGTCGAGCCGCCCGATACGCCTCAATATCAATGCGTTTTGCCGTTAAAAACTCCTCAAAAGTCATAAGTAGGTGATAATTAAAAAGTGATAGGGGATAAACGATGCGCAAAGATAAGAAGTTATACAGACATTTACTCAAAATGCAGTTTTTTCCGAACTAAAAGAGGGAAAAGTGTGGATTTTGCAAAATAATACAGATGTGTTAATTGCAGACCAGTTAATAGAAAAAGGCATTAGGCAACAAGATATTGTGCTTGGTTTTCTTCCTGTGGAAATTAGGCAACAACTAAGTACTACCTAAATTTAAGTCACTAATAATCAAACTATTACCCAAAATATTTTGATTATTAAAAAGAAAAAACTATCTTTGTCCCATCTCACAAATGCAATGTTCTATTTTGGGTGAAATGATGAGGATATGAATAAAATTTTATACATACTTAGTTCTATTTTTCTCATTTTCAGCTATTTACCTTTAGCTGCCCAAACACATTCTGCTTATTTTAAATATTTGCCTCCGATTACCGCTACTACCCCAGATTGGGCAAAATACATGTATAGTGAGCAGCCAAACCTTTTGCAATTAGAGGAAATGTATTTGGCTTACTATGAAAATCATTCCTTTGAAAAAAACATTCATACCCAAAATTATAAACATTTGCGCCGTTGTTTGCGCCAAAATCATTATGTTCTAGCCGATGGCAGCCTAACTATCCCTACTTTATCTGTGGCTGATTCTTTGGCGGAAAATTGGGGAAAACAATGGAAAAAACTCAAACAACGCCCTGATGTAGCAAATTGGCAGACACTCGGCCCACTTGAAACAAAATTTGCAAACGAGGGCATCTCGCAAGCCGCTTGGCAAGCTAATGTGTATTGTTTAGAAGTTGCACCCTCTAATGCAAATGTATTGTATTGCGGAACAGAAACAGGTGCAATTTTTACAACTGTTGATAAAGGTTTAAATTGGACTTGTATTTCGCAAGAATTGAGTTTGGGAGGGGTCGGTTGCATTGCGGTTAATCCCTTGAATGAAAAGGTGTTATACGTGGGAGAAGGAGCAAAAGTATATAAAAGCATAGATGGTGGCGAGCATTGGGAGGTGATGTTAAATGTCATTGGTTTGAATCCAACGGTGATTTCTATTCATGCCATAGATACAAGTATTGTGTTAGTAGGTGGCTCGAAATTATATCGCTCTGAAAATGGCGGAATCGAATGGAACACTTTGTATTCGCAGCAAATTTGGGATATTAAGCACCAGCCCAATAATGCAGATGTAGTATATTTGCTTAAAAATAATCCTTCTCAAAAAATAGCCGAATTTTGGAAAAGCACAAATAAAGGCGAAACTTGGGCAAGAATGAGCGCAGGCTGGC
>JBJXHA010000595.1:0-4077 GCA_046160275.1 Bacteroidia bacterium
CAACAAGAATTGCCAATTTGATGAAAGCCACAACCGTTGAAATGGAATTGCAAGATTGGTTCGCGCTTTGGTCAGAAAGCGCAGGTGTGCCAGTTCCTTAATTTATCAGCGTCAAGTTATTTTAGGAAAGGACAATTATTCATTTTTTAACTATTCACTGCTTATACTTTGTGCGGGGTAAATTTTCTTATTTTTTAGCGTGGAACTTGAGTCCCACGCTAAAAAATAAGCATTGATTATCAATTAGTTTAACTCACAACTTCCCAATTAATTCCTTCATAAATCGTGGAAACTGAAAATGAAACCCCCATTTTTTCCAAATGAACCACATCTTCCTCTTTTTGATATAACAAAACCGCCCAACCAATATCCGTTCTGACATACAAAATCACAGAAATTTTATATTGAGAAACGACCATATAATATTGCAAGGAAGGTATCGCCAAATAATTGTGGAGTTTTTCATTCAAATCCTTTTCCATCGTGGTAGCCGACAACACCTCGACTAACAAAGTCGGTTCCGTTACCGCCTTCCCATCTTTTAAATCTTTTTCGCTACAAGTAACCACGAGGTCGGGATAATAATAAACCGAACCTTGATAAAGTTTGAGCTTCATATCGCTTACAAAGGTTCTGCATTTAGCATTTCTCTTTTTTAGCTCTAAATGTAACTGAATCAACAAGTTGGTAGCAGCTTGATTGTGATTCATAGAAGCTCCTGCCATAGCGAAAATCTCGCCATGAACATATTCGCTTCGAAATTCATTTTTTTCCTCCATTTGCAAATATTCTTCAGGTGTATATTGCAAATAGGTTTCAGGAAGTTTGTGCGCACCCATAATGTTTTTTTTTGTAGTAACAAAGATAGGGAAATTTCTTATTTTTGCAAAACCAAATTTATATCCTTAACATTTAAGTACTCGGTAATAATCAGTTTATGTTAATATTTTTACTCAAAATATTGATAATGATTAAGTTAAAATAATTTTCCATTATCAATTATTAATTATCCATTACTTATGCTTTCTCCCACAGAAATTGCGCGGTATCATCGTCATCTGTTGCTCCCAGATTTCTCTTTAGAAATTCAAGAAAAGTTAAAAGCGGCAAAAGTGCTTGTCATTGGCGCAGGAGGATTAAGTAGCCCAGTTTTGCTCTATCTTGCGGCAGCAGGTGTTGGGAAAATCGGTATCATTGATGGCGATGTGGTGGATCTTTCAAATTTGCAAAGGCAGGTAATATATAAAACAGAGGATGTCGGAAAATTAAAAGTCGTGGCGGCAAAAGAGAATCTCATTCAATACAATCCGCACATCGAAGTTGCCATTTATCCTTATTTTTGTAACAAAGAAAATGCCTTGTTTTTGTTCAAAGAATACGACCTTATCGTTGATGGTTCGGATAATTTTGCCACGCGCTATTTGGTGAACGATGCTTGTTATTTTACAGAAAGGCCTTTGGTCTATGCCGCTATTTTTCAATATGATGGGCAATTGACGGTTTTTAATGTAAAAAACGAAAAAGGCGTGTTTTCCCCCAATTATCGAGATATATTTCCTACGCCTCCACCCAAAGAAAGTGTACCCAATTGTGCAGACGCGGGTGTTTTAGGCATACTTCCTGGCATTTTAGGAACGATGCAAGCCTCCGAAGTTATCAAACTTATCACAGGAATTGGCGAAAATCTCATAGGGAAATTATTTACCTTAAATACGCTTACGATGCAAAGCCATCTTTTTGAATACGAAAAAGATGCGCAAAATCCTCTTAGCGGCGAAAGTCCCAGCATTTTTGAACTCATGGATTATGAAGCTTTTTGCAATATAGAAATGCCCAAATCTATCCCCGAAATTGATGCCACCACTTTTTTTACATGGAAAAAGGAAGGCATTGATTTTCAATTAATTGATGTGCGTCAACCTTTTGAGTATGAAAGCCAAAATGTAGGTGGTTTATTGCTTCCCTTATCTACTTTAAAAGAAAATATCGCCCTCATTTCCCGTAAAAAAAAGGTCGTCATTCATTGTCAATCAGGTAAAAGAAGCCGAAAAGCGGTGGAGACGTTGGTGGAAGAATATGGCTTTGAGGAGGTGTATAATTTGAAAGGGGGAATTGCTGGTTTGGTATCAGTAAACAGTTATCAGTAAACAGTTATCAGAAATAAAATATTGACTGTTAAGGCTGCATTTCAAATGTAAAAATGCCTCCTTTCATTATTTCTTCATATAAAATAAAAGGAGTCTCCATTTTTTTACCATTTAAAAAGGCGTTTTGGGTGTAAATATTTTTATTTGAAAAGTTATTTGCAAAAATGGTGAAAGATTTTTCCCTTGCCAAGTGCAAAACGGCTTTTTTGACTTGTGGCGCACCCAAAACAAATTCATTACTCGCAGGATTTACAGGATAAAAGCCCAAAGTAGAGAGAATATACCAAGCCGACATTTGCCCGCAATCGTCATTTCCAATCATTCCATTGGGCGTATTGTTATGGAAGTCCTTGATAATCTGGTGAATATATTTTTGCCCAATTTTCGGACTATCCGAATACGCATATAAATAAACAATGTGATGGCTTGGCTCATTTCCATGTGCATACTGCCCAATCATCGCCTCCTGTCCTAAAAATTTGTTCAGATTTTCTGATTGAATCGTAAAAAAATCGTTTAATTGTTTCGTAAATGCTTGATTTCCCCCCAATAATTTTTTCATTCCTGCTATATCATGTTGCGCAGGAGTCCAAAAATATTGCCACGCATTCGCCTCCGTATAATCGCCCGGATTATTCATGGGAGAAGTTGCCATAAGGGGATTAAAAGGCGTGCGCCAATTGCCTTTTGTGTCTTTTCCGCGAAACATTTTCGTGCTTGCATCATACAAGTTTTGATAATAATTCGCTCTTTTTGAGAAAGTTAGATGTGTTTCTTTATCTCCTAAATTTTTCGCCATTTGCGCCACGCACCAATCATCATAACCACTTTCTAGGGTACGCGAAACCGCCTCATTATCCAATTTATCCAACGGATAATAGCCGTATTGATTGTATAAATCCCAATCCGAACTGATGTGATTTTGGGTGGAAGTCGTTATCATGGCTTGCAAAGCGGCATTTTTATCAAAAGAAAAGCCCTTATTATAAGCAGAAAGCAACATAGGAATTGCGTGATTCCCAATCATACAATAATTATCTTGCCCCCAAGCTGTCCAAATGGGCAAAAATCCTGCGGCTTTATGGTGCAAAAGTAGCGAATTGACGATGCCTGTGATTTTTTCGGGCGCAATCATTTCCAATAAAGGAAAAGCAGCCCTATAAATATCCCAAATAGAAAGCGTAGACTAATATTGATTCTCAGGAGCTTGTGCGATTTTATCATCAACCCCTCTATATTTTCCATCAACATCTGCAATATTCGAAGGCTGTAAAAACAAGTGATACAAAGAGGTATAAAAGATTTCCTTTTGTTCCTTATCGCCCTCAATTTCAATTCTTCCCAAATATTCATTCCATACTTTTTGAGCATTTTTGCGCACTTTTTCAAAGCTCCAATGCGGAATTTCCGTTCGCAAATTCAATTTTGCACCTTCCACATTTACCGAAGAAAGGGCTATTTTTGCTTGCAACATCTTAGTTTTAGGCAAATCGAATTGCAAAATATATTTAGGTGCATTTTCTTTCTTTTTTCGCTTAAGTAGTTCAGAATGAGAAAATTGTGTATCAAAAGTTAAAACAAAAAAATATTTTCTTTCTACCCAATTTTTGGTATGACAATAACCTGAAATTGTTTGCTTATCCTCAATTTTTATTTCACTTTCCAGCACCAAACTATCCGTTAAAAAGGAAAGCCCATGCTGAAAATCCGCCAAAACTTTCGCATTTTGGGCAGGAAAAGTATATTTATGAAACGCCACACGCTCGGAAGCGGTCAATTCCACTTTTACGCCATCTTTTTTCGCTACCTTATAATATCCAACACTCGCTTTTTCACTCCTTTTATAATAGGTGTTCTTTAAAGCCTCATTTTTCGCTTCAGAAAAGGGTAAAAGCAGCACATCTCCCATTTCATTGATGCCCGTTCCGCT
>JBJXHA010000596.1:0-3559 GCA_046160275.1 Bacteroidia bacterium
TGCCATTTTTTACTACCTTTGCGCTTGCGCAATGAGGGCATGGCACTTGTATTTTTATCTCGCACATAAAAACGCAAAGTTATGACTTTTTTGCGCTTTTTTTATCATACATTTTGCTACACAACCTCATTTTGATACGCAAACTATCGCCAAAAAAAGGAGCTGTCAATTGGTTTTCAAAAGAAAAATGTAATCGTTTAGAAGCAGGATTGTGGGCATTTTGTTGCAATACTTCCTCATAAATTTGCTGAAAATCAATGACTTCATGAAGAAGCGCGTGGTGTTTATTTCGTGAATATTTTAATACATCTCCAATAAATGCGTCCATTTTTTGCAAACTTCTCTCTTGCAAAGTCAAATAATATTGAATTTTGGCGGGATTAGGGTTGTCTTTCATCAAAGAAATCAAGCCCATACAAGAGGAAATAGGCGCACGTAAATCGTGAGAGGTACGATAAACAAAATGGTCTAGTTCTTCATTCAGCAATTTTGAGGCTTCATACTGTTTGCTCATTTCTTTTTGTTTGTGCAGAAATGCACGTTTGATAAATCGAAAGGAAAAGATAATTGTAAGCGAAACAAACAACATTGCCGAAATAATATCCCCTTTTTTAATGAATAAGTCATAATCTTGTACCCATTCAGGATACAAAGACTCCAAAATAACTAAGGCAATAAATATGGATACAGTTAGGATTAAAATGTTTTTTTGCTCTTTTCCCTCAAAAATAATCACAAACATAAATACCATCAAAGCCATATAATGTGGCATCGGTCCAAACAAACCGAAACCCGAAAACCACCATAAAACCATAGCAAGCATCAGGCTAAAAAACAGGTAGTATTTAATTTTGTGGGTATATTGGGGAATATCTATTGCTAAAATAAAGATGGTCGTGATAACAAGACAACCTAAGGTAACAAGAAAGTTAAAATAAGTACCCCAGATACTCAAAATGAGTTGTTCCACTAAAAAGAACCAACCACAAACAAGAAATACATTCATGAAGTGTTCGCCAACATCCATTTGGCTATCAAACTGTCGAAATACCCTAAACCTTCGTTGAATGTTGGAAATAATACGCTTTATCATATACAAGGTTGCCTTAGGCTGCGCGAATATGACAAAGGTAAACATATTTTAGTAGCCAAAAAAGGGAATATGCGGTAAAATACTAGCACAAATTTTTCAACAAAGTAAGAGAAGTAGTTTAAGTAGAAAACTCATTATCAATAATTTGTGTTTTTTAAAAGCATAAAATAGTTCTCTTATGTGTAATAACATTCCATTTCCTTACACATTTTAGGTATAAAACCATTCTTTCACCTTTCAAAATTTATCTTGGCAATTTTACGTTATTATTTCTATCTTTGTATAGTTGCTATACAAAGCAACCCTTTTCGAGAAAAAATCATCTAGTCTAATTGCTTACAATTCACAGCAAAAAGTATCTATTCATTCACATCAGCCGTAATTATATGAAAAAAATTATCATGTTCTATGGGATTTTCCTCGCAATTACTAGCACCTTATTTGCGCAGGGCAAGCAAGTTCCCATTCTCGACCACAAAGACAAAATTAGAATCAAAGAGTTAAGCGTATTAAACACACCTTACCGCGAGGTGAATTTATCTGTCACGCCCGATGGTACAATTATGTATTTCATGTCGACACGTGGAGGGCAAGCGTGGACAACCCCCAGCATTTATTATAAAGGGGTGCAAACATTTGATGGGGATATATGGTGTTCTTTCAAATCAAAAACAGGAGAATGGCAGCCACCTCGCTGTTTATCTTCATTCATTAATAGTCCTTCAGGCGAAGACGAACCCAACATTTCTCCCGATGGAAAGCGTTGTTATTACCAAAGTTGGAACAGCTATTGGACTATTACGGGAGGCCCTTATTATGTCAGCAAATTAGAAAGAGGCAAATGGAATACGCCCGTAGGTTTAGGGGGGGGAATTACGAAATTCTTCTTGCAAACGGGCATGAATGCAACCGATGGAATGGCAATTTCTCCCAATGAAAAATACATGATTTTGGCAGTGGGTTACGATTATAGCGCGCCCATGGATTTGTATATTACACGCCAAAGCATGGGAACTTGGTCTTTGTTGCAAAGGCTGCCCATTAGTACCAAAGGAGATGAGCGTTCTGCCTTTATTGCTGCCGATGGAAAATCACTTTATTTTGCCTCCGATGGCTATGGCGGTTTTGGCGGATTGGATATTTTTAAAGCAGAATTAAAACCCGATGGAACGGTAGGCGAAATTGTAAACATTGGCGCGCCCTTTAATACGCCTCAAGATGATTTTGGCTTTGTATTAACAGGGAATGGAAATGAAGCCTATTTTGTGAGAGAGGACGATATTTTTTATGCCGATTTGAGCGAAGCAGATGAGAAAATTAAGCCAAAAGTAGAATTAAACATTGAGGGAACGGTAACAGATGTGCATGAAATCAAAGACATTCAAAACGCGAGTGTTACCATTCAATCAGCCAGCGATAATAAGGTAGTTTTTCAAGGTAAAACAGATAAAAATGGAAAATTTAATTTGGTAATTCCGAATAAAGAGGAAAAATACCGCATTTCTGTAACAGCACCTGATTATCCGCAATCTGTTGGGGAAGTATTAGAAGTGGAGGAGCGAGAATATTCGCATACCTATTCGCTTTATTTTACGGTAGAAAAGCCCAAAGAAGAGCCAAAACCCGAACCCGCTATTGTGAAAGTTGAGCCTAAGCCCAAACCACAGCCTGAACCCAAGCCCAAACCAGAACCCAAACCAGAACCTCAAGAAATTGTCATTGACTTGGATAAACAGCCAGAACCAAAGCCCGAGCCTGCGCCCAAACCAAAGCCTAAGCCCGAACCACCTGTGGTAAAGGTAGAACCTAAGCCGCAACCCAAACCAGAACCTGAGCCAGCAAAAGAGCCAGACCCTTATGATTTTAAGGACATTGCGCAAAATCATATCGTCATGCTACTGGATGTTTCGGCCTCCATGAATGGGCGCGAGCGTTTGCCGATGTTGCGTAAAGCTTTTATCCAACTCCTTACCTATATGCGCCCCGAAGACCGCGTAAGCGTGGTAGCGTATGCAGGTGAAACCAAAGTAATTGTAGAAGATATGTCGGCAGCCGAGCATGGGAAATTAGAAAAAGCATTGGCAAACCTTAATCTTGGCGGCTCTACCGATGGCAAAAAAGCCTTGAAAAAGGCAAGAGAATTGGCAAAAAAACACTTCATTGCAGGCGGAAACAACCGCATTATCATGGCAACCGATGCCGATTTTGACATCAACAGCCTACGACCTGTAGCAAAAGAAATCGCAGATGATAAAATGTATTTATCGCTCTTTATCTTTGGCAAAGTAACCGAAGACAAAGTACAAGACCTAGCCGTAGTTGCCGAAAAAGGTAACGGCAACCTCCAACTTGTCAGCCGAGAAAATGTGGAGCAGGTGTTGTTAGAGGAAGTTACAGCGATAAGGAAGTGAGAGTAGCCATTTGTAAACAGGGGGTGTTTCAACAGTACCGAACTCTTTGAGAGTT